>JAHFJT010000016.1 GCA_023245695.1 Candidatus Peregrinibacteria bacterium
TGGAGCACGCACGATCCCCTTTTCTGCGAGCTCTTTCGCCATCTTCTCCTGATACTCATTTCGACACATTTCATCAGAAAGTAAAGAGCCTTGAACGTCACATCCAAGGTTCAAAAGGTCAAAAACGCGATTCAAAGCCGCACGCCTCAAAACAGCCGACAAGTCAGCTTCAAATTGCGTTTCCATGAGATGGCAGTGTGTATCGAAAATCATAGCTTCAACGATATAGTACCTTAAGCCAAACATAACACAAACCCCCATACCGCAATAGACATTTTGCCGCTACAGGATTATGATAAGCGCACCTCACTGAGCAATTCTCCTAACCCCCGTACTCTTTATGGATGACTCAGATTTCGATCTCTGGTGATGCGAGTAGAAGTTTTTTTCAAAAAAGAAAAATCCACACACACTTCTGCTATTATATGCAGCGTATGAAACCACTCTATAGTCGCGATTCACAAAACCAATCTTCACACATCCGTATCGGAGATGTGCTGATTGGAGGTGAAGAAGTTATTGTGATCGCAGGACCCTGTGCTATCGAGAGTGAATCGCAAATGCGAGCCTGTGCACAAGCCGCAAAGCAGTTTGGCGCACGCATCCTCCGGGGGGGCGCCTACAAACCACGCGGCAATCCGTACACCTTCGAGGGTCTCGGAGAAGAGGGTTTAAAAATTCTCAAAAAAATAAGTGACGAGGTCGGACTCCCGAGCGTCACCGAAATTCTCGATGCGCGAGATATCGATCTGATCGATCAGTACACCGACGCATTTCAAGTTGGGGCACGCAATATGCAGAACTTCACTCTTCTCAAGGAACTCGGAAAGAGAAAAAAGCCGGTTCTCCTTAAACGAGGTATGGCAGCCACAATTCACGATCTCCTCCTCGCCGCCGAACACATTCTCTCCCAAGGAAATCCGAATGTGATTCTTTGCGAACGGGGCATACGAACCTTCGAGCACGAAACTCGCAACACCCTCTCCCTCTCCGCAATTCCACTTGTAAAAGAGCTCTCGCATCTTCCGATCATCGTCGACCCCAGTCACGCGACGGGAAAACACGCTCTCACCGAGTCGATGTCAAAAGCGGCCATCGCCGCCGGTGCCGATGGAGTCATGATCGACATTCACACCAATCCAGAAGACGCCCTGTGTGATGGTGAGCAGACTTTGCGCCCAGAAGATTTCCAAACTCTCATGATCAGCGCACGAAAAGTTGCTACCGCCGTCGATCGATTCATCGCCTAATACGAGACTATGCAACGCACCGTTACGTTTCCAGCCCACTCGATCTCGTCGAAAGTTATCACCATGGAAAATGAGAGCATCGTGGATATTTTTTACGATGCGATATTCGACATCAGAAAAACATACGCCCTCATCACCGACACGAACATTGCTCGTCTCTACAAAAAAGAGCTCAGTACCCTTCCGAAAAATTTCACCCTAATAACCATTCCCGCCGGAGAACGCTCAAAAAATTTCTCCATGATCGAAAAGCTCTCGGAAAAACTCCTCAAGATCAATGTCGGTAAAAAAGATGTCCTTGTCGGTCTCGGCGGAGGGGTCGTAGGTGACATTACCGGGCTTCTGGCGTCGCTATACATGCGGGGAATCCCCTACATTCACATTCCAACGACACTCCTTGCCATGTGCGACTCCTCTATTGGGGGTAAAAATGGCGTCAACACGGCCGGCGGGAAAAATCTCCTCGGAACCATACGGCAACCACTCGCCACAATCATTCAACCATGCTTCTTTGCGACACTACCAGAGAAAGAGGTTCGCAACGGACTGGCTGAGTGCATCAAGTGTGCGGTCATGATGAGCAAAAAACTTTTCACGCTCATTGAAAAAAATCACCAAGCCATTCTGAAGAAAGACATTCCTTTATTGAACACATTAATTGCACAAACTAGAAATCTCAAAACGATGATCGTGACGGGAGATCCTGACGAAAAAAGCCTTAGAAAAATCCTGAATTACGGGCATACTATAGGCCATGCACTAGAAAAAGTATCCGTATATACTATTCCACACGGAGCAGCCATTGCCATCGGCATGCACCTGGAAAATGTCGTAGGATTGAATAAAAAAATAGTACAAAAAAAGGTTGTCGACCAAGTCAAAGAACTTCTCGAAGCGGTTGGTTTCCAAACCAAACTTCCAGCCCGCACTAAAAAAACAATATCTCACTATCTCGCACACGACAAAAAACGAGAAGGAACTCACATACCCATGTATCTTCCTTCCCGTGTCGGATCCGCTAAGCTCCATGAAATCCCCATCCATGACCTCCAAAGTGTTCTCCTATAAAGCTTCGAGCTCAAAAAGCATCTCCAATCGAGCTCTCATTCTTGCCTCTCTATCACGGGGCACAAGCAAACTCAACAATGTACCCTACGGAGACGATGTCGATCTCATGATCCATAATCTTCGTCTTCTGGATGTGCACATCAAGGAAACTCGAGGGAGAAACGCCCGCACCTTGATCATCACAGGAATGAACAATAAAATTGATCAAAGAGCGGCTTTACCGCTAAAAACCATAAAACTTCATACCGGAAATGCGGGCACAACCACGCGGTTTATCCTTGCATTCAGTACATTATTGAACAAAAAAATTACTCTCAACGGATCCGATCGTATGCAACAACGTCCTATCAAAGATCTCGTGGATGCGCTTCGAAGTCTCGGAGCCAATATTACGTACAATACCAAGGTAGGTCACCTACCTGTTACCGTTCACCCGCAGGTTCCAATGGGCGGAAGTATCGCAATCGACGCCAGCAAAACCAGTCAGTTCGTAAGTTCCCTCCTTCTCATTGTGCCATTTCTTGAAAGGAAAACAACGCTTCGTATCCAAGGCCTCGGTCCATCTCAGAGCTACATCGAGAGTACGCGCGCGCTCGTGCACGAATGGGGTAAAAAAGGAAAAAATAAGATATACAGCATACCATCAGATATCGCATCAGCAAGCTATATAATCGCCATAGCTATCCTAAGTTGTACAAAAATAGTATTCGAGAATTACACCCGATCACCACTCCATCCCGAGAGAAAATTTCTCGAGACGCTCGAAAAAATAGGATGCAAACTCAAAGTACAACGAGACACACTCGAGATTACACCCCCAATGAGCAGAAAATCACTTGGCACGATTGACGCATCCACAATGCCAGATACGGCGCTCACACTCGCCATGATTGCAGTGCTTACCCCGGGGAAAACGACCCTAAAAAACATCCAGCATCTCAAATACAAAGAGTGCGATCGTCTTAGGGCGCTGCATAAAGAGCTTACAAAACTGGGGATAAGGGTCAAAAAAACTTCAGATAGTCTCACAATCTGGGGACACACGAAGCCTCTGCCAAAAAAATCGATCCAGACCTACAGCGACCATCGAATCGCGCTCGCATTCTCTATTTTGAAGAGCCAGTATCCACAAATAGCCATCAAAAATCCAGAAGTTGTACAAAAAAGTTATCCAAATTACTGGCGGAATTACCGAGAGTTCACTCTTTCGTTGAACAAAAATATAGTTCTTATCGGAATGCCAGGCGCCGGAAAAACGTCCTTCGGGAAAGCGCTCGCGAAGTACTGGAAATACGATTTTGTGGATCTCGATGAGCTCTTTGAGTCTCGCACCCACACGACGATCACCTCATATACAGAGACTCATGGCTGGGAAGCCTTTCGCAAAAAAGAGACGGAGCTCCTCAAGAACCTGAAGCCCACTCGTCGAACCATTCTCGCAACCGGTGGCGGAGTAATTCTCAAAAAAGAGAATATTTCCCTTCTCAAAAATCTCGGAACGATCGTCTACCTCAAAACGACCTACGAGAATCTTCTTTCGCATCTCAACAAAGAGACAAAAACTGTCACTCAGCGACCGCATCTTAGCGATAGGCAAAGTATCGAGAGAGCTCTCAAGAGGCTATACCGCGAACGAACTCCCCTGTACGATAGCGCCAGTCAGATAACGATCATGCCAATCAACGAAACCCGCAATTCCAAAAAAGATCTCACAAGAAAAATACAGTCCCTGGAACAAGAACTTTTCTACACGGCCCCATGAAACCTCAACACAAACCAGAAACCGACATCCTGATTATTGGCTCTGGGATTAGCGGACTCATGTGCGCACTCAAGGCCGCAGAGACATACCACGTAACGATCCTCACCAAAAAGAAACTCGCCACCACCGCTACCGCAATGGCTCAAGGAGGCATTGCCGCAGCACAGGAAAACAGTGACGACGGCATGAGAGAGCACGAGGAAGACACGCTCATCGCCGGCGAACATCACAACCAAAAACAGGCAGTGCAGCACGTGATTCGCCACGCGCCAAATATGATTAAGATTCTCAGAGAATACGGCGTGGAGTTCGATTCAGAACTTACGCTCGAGGGTGGACACCGCAAAAAACGCATTCACCACACAAAAGACACAACTGGAAAAACCATCGAAGATGCGCTTATAAAAGCCGTAAAAAAACAAAAAAACATTACGATTATCGAGGATGCAATGACGCTAGAACTTCTCGGAGACACAAAAGCATGCCGAGGATGCCAGTATCTAAAAGACGCCACTATATACACAATCCAGAGCGCCTACACGGTTCTCGCAACGGGTGGAGCAGGGCAAGTCTATGCCCATACAACCAACCCAAAAGTCGCCACAGGAGACGGCATCGCGATGGCACATCGCCTAGGAGCGACGATATCCGACATGGAGTTCATTCAGTTTCATCCTACCGCTCTCCTCGACCGATACAATCCACACTTTCTCCTGAGTGAGTCTCTACGCGGAGAGGGCGCCATGCTGCGCAACGCAAAGGGTGAAGCATTTATGAAACAGTACGACCCACGCGGCGATCTCGCACCTCGAGATAAGGTGTCTCAGGCGATTTTTATCGAACAGAAAAAGGGAAAAGTTTTTCTCGATATTTCTCACAAACCGGCAGCCTGGATTCGCGAACGATTTCCCGCGATCTACCCCGCTGTCCTGAAGCGAACCAAGCAGGATATGACCAAAGAGCCCGTGGCCATCACACCCGTAGCGCACTACCTCTGCGGAGGAGTGGAGGTCAATACCCGAGGAGAAACTTCTGTCCCTCATCTCTACGCCATCGGAGAAACGGCTCGTACTGGCCTTCATGGTGCCAATCGTCTCGCCTCAAATTCTCTTCTGGAAGGGGCGGTGTATGGCATAAAGGCGGCAGAAGATATCCTCCAAAAACTCTCTACAAAAGAAAAACTTCCATCGGGCAGCGCAAAAAAGACGTCATTCAGTATCGCCTCTCAGCCGTTCGCCATGAAGCATGTCCGACAACAGATTCAAGACACGATGTGGACTCTTGCCGGAATTCACCGTACGCAGGCGGATCTTAGCAAAGCCCTATTTCAGCTCCAAAGAATCCGAGACATACTACCGCCAATCCACATGGTGAATGAGGAAATCATGGAAGCCAGAAACCTTCTCGAAGTAAGTCTCCTCATCGTAAAAGCCGCCCAGAAGCGAAAAAAAAGCCTCGGGTGTCACTGGATAAAGTGAGTACTTATGCCGTCTCTCTCTCGAGCATCTGCGCCTGATCACTCGCCACCATCGCATCCATGATGTGGTCGATTTCGCCTGTCATAATACCGGGAATATTACTCCAGCTTTCTTTGATTCGGTGATCGGTCACACGATCTTGCGGGAAGTTGTAGGTTCGAATCTTATCAGAACGATCGGCGTTACCGATCTGAGCGAGGCGATTTTCGCCGAGCTCCTTCTGTCGCTTCTCCTCCTCAAACGCATAGAGACGAGCTCTCATGATCGCCATAGCCTTATTCTTATTCTTCAGCTGTGAACGCTCATCCTGACACGCGACCACGATACCCGATGGCATATGGGTAATACGAACCGCAGAGTCAGTCGTATTCACACTCTGTCCTCCCGATCCCCCAGAACGGTATACATCGATACGCAGATCCTGATCACGAATTTCGATATCAATATCCTCGACCTCCGGAAGCACCGCCACCGACGCCGTAGACGTATGGATACGCCCCTGAGACTCCGTAGATGGAATGCGCTGAACTCGATGCACTCCTGACTCGTACTTCATGCGACCATAGGCCCCCGAGCCGCTAATCTTAAAAATAATTTCTTTCATACCACCAGCACTCGCCTCCGACTGACTCATGAGCTCCACCTGGAACTGGTGATTCTGCGCCCAACGAATGTACATCTGGCTCAACTCAAAGGCAAAAAGAGCCGCCTCTTCTCCTCCGACACCAGCACGGATTTCGACAATAGCATTCTTGATATCATTTGGATCCTTCGGAAGAAGTTCAAGTTTAATTTTTTCCATGAGCTCCGCCATCTTACCTTGAGCCTCAGAGAGCTCACTCTTCGCAAAATCCTTCATCTCTGGATCGGTCTCGGTCTTGAGAATCTCCTCGGAGTCACGGATCGTCGAGTCGAGATCATGATATTTTTCATACAAGCTCTTCGAGAACTCAAGCTGACTCAGGCGCTGGCCTATACGCTTGAGCTCGACAGGATTTTGAGAAACTCCCGGAGCCATAAACTGACTCTGGAGATCTTGATACTCGGCAACAATTTTTTTAAGTTTATCGATCATGTTCGCCGGGCATTATAGAGGTAAACCCTCGAAAGAAACAATGAAATATCGGTCAATGCCGGCCAAATCTTGAACGATAGAGTAGGTAGCTCCAAGTTGAACAAAAAAAGTATCCAATAATGCTCGTAACTCCTCGGTCTGGGCAAAACCGTACTCCGCGAGCAGGTATTTCGGTTGGTGCGGCATATCGACAATCTGTTGAAACAATTTTGTATACAGTTGCAGTCCATCCGAGCCACCATAAAGGGCAAGATGCGGTTCGTATCTATCCACATCTGCAGCGACAAAATGAAACTTCTCCGTTCCAATATACGGTAAGTTAGCCACTATCACATCAAAATATTGATCACAAATTGTATTCAGTAAATCACTCTTCTGAATAATCACTCTCTCCGTTACACCAAATCGTGAAGCATTCATGCGCGTTACATCCAGCGCATCGGGTGATATATCCACCAAGACTACATTAGCCGGAGGTAAACTCACGGCTAGACTCAAGCCAATGGCTCCAGATCCCGTTCCAACATCGACGATCTTGGTAAAACCACGACTCCGAGAGAGAGCAATCACCTTCTCAACAAGCCACTCTGTCTCAGGCCGAGGGATCAAGACTCGTCCATCCACATAAAAATCCAGCCCATAGAACTCCTTTTCATGCGTAATGTAGGCCAAGGGCTTATCTTCAGCCAGGAGCCGAACCGCCTCAGAGAAACGCTCGATCGTATCTTCCGTCACCCCCTCGTCATATGAACAAAAAAGTTGTTCTTTAGTGAGCTCCAAGATCCAGGCCAAAAGCACCTGCACCTCCAAACGAGCCATCTCACGATGAGACAGCTGCGACTCCCCTTCTTTAAGTAACTGTCCAATGGTCATGTTGAATCAAAAAAAGGCCCCTGGAACCCAGAAGCCTTTTGGAACGTCTTAATAAAACTTTGATTTCTCCTTCATCTTTCGATACTTCGTTCGCATAAGAGCAGCACTTCGAGCTTTTGTCTCGCTGAGTGGCTTTGAACGGTATCGCTTTGATTTGAGAGTAACAATAACTCGGCTCTGCTGAACCTTCTTATTGAAGCGTCCAATGAGACGTTCTGGTGATTCTTTCGTATTTCGGTAAACCGTAATGGCCATAATGTTGAGTAATAAAGCTAAGCTATTATACAAATCTTGCTTCAAGAGTCAAATGAAAATTGACCTGCAAGCCTAGCTTCCCGGGAAGCTAGATGTCCAAGTTCTTCACGCTTTTGGCGTGAGCCTGGATGAATTTCTTACGAGGAGCCACTTCTGAGCCCATGAGGGTGTCAAAGACGGCATCCGCTCGCTCGCCATCATCGATCGTAACTCGAAGCATGCTTCGAGCTGAAGGATCCATGGTCGTTTCCCAAAGCTGTTCCGGGTTCATTTCACCAAGACCCTTATATCGCTGGATAGAAGCGGTCTTATCCTTAAACTCCTTGAGTGTTACTTCCTTTTCTTCATCGCTATATACATAGCGAACGGTTTTACCAAACGCAAGTTTGTAGAGAGGTGGCTGGGCAATATAGATGTGTCCAGCTTCAATTACCTGTCGGAAGTATCGGTAGAAAAGTGTGAGAAGAAGGGTTCGGATATGAGCACCATCCACATCGGCATCCGTCATGATAACAATTTTTGAGTAGCGGAGCTTCGTAACATCAAACTGCTCACCGACACCGGCACCCATCGCAATGACGAGAGCCTTGATTTCAGCATTCGCGAGAATTCGATCAAGTCGAGCCTGTTCCACATTGAGAATCTTACCTCGGAGCGGCAAAATAGCCTGGAACTCTCGATTTCGACCCTGTTTAGCAGAACCTCCAGCCGAGTCACCCTCAACGAGGAAGAGTTCGGAGATGGACGGATCGCGAGACGAACAGTCTGCGAGCTTTCCAGGAAGGGTGAGACCATCGAGAAGACCCTTACGGATAACCGTGTCGCGAGCCGCGCGAGCCGCAAGGCGAGCGCGTGCAGCGAGAGCGCACTTTGCAAAGGCCGCTCGAGCCTCTGAAGGATGCTCCTCGAAATACATATCCAAGAATGTTCCAAATACCGCCTCAACCGCCGTACGCATCTCAGTGTTTCCAAGTTTACTCTTCGTCTGTCCTTCAAACTGCGGATTACCCAATTTGACAGAGATAACCGCCGTCAAACCTTCACGGACATCTTCAGAGCTCAAATTCTCTTCTTTTTCTTTGAGTAACTCATGCTTTCGCGCGTAGTTATTAATCGTTCGAGTAAGCGCCGATCGGAAACCGGTCAAGTGCATACCACCTTCTGGTGTAAAAATGTTATTTGCAAAGGAAACGACATGCTCCTGAAACGACTGAGAGTACTGGAGCGCAATCTCGATGTTTCCTTCTGGAACGTCCTTCTCGATGTACATAACTTCACCAATAGGCTCCTTCTTGATATTCAGATGCTGAACGTATGCTCGCACACCTCCTTCAAAGTAAAATCGATAGACGACATCGGTTCGCTCATCCACAACCGCAATTGCGATCCCTTTCGTCAAATACGCCTGCTGTCGCAAACGGCCAATAACCGTCTGAAGATCGAACTCTGTGTGCTCAAAGATCTCAGAATCCGGATAGAAAGTAATCCTGGTACCCGTGTGATCTGACTTTCCGACCACCTCTACTTTTGTCTTTGGATCACCTCGTCCATACTCCTGCCTATAAAGCTTACCGTCACGCTTCACCTCCGCAACTAGCTTCACAGAAAGTGCGTTCACCACGGATGAACCCACACCATGGAGACCACCGGAGACCTTATACCCTCCATCTCCAAACTTACCACCTGCGTGAAGAACGGTAAGGACCGTTTCCAGCGCGGATTTTCCTGTTTTCTTATGCGTATCAACAGGAATACCACGCCCATCATCATCCACGGAACACGCTCCATCCTTATGAAGTCGTACAACGATATTCTTACAGTATCCTGCCATCGCCTCATCAATCGCATTATCCACAATTTCCCAAACAAGATGATGAAGACCAGCGACATCGGTCGTACCGATATACATACCTGGACGCTTACGCACCGCAGCCAAGCCTTCCAACACTTGAATTTGCTCAGCACCATAATCTGAATTCGGGGTCTGATCTGCCATAAACAAAAATAAAACTATATAAAGTGCGAAGACCTTATATCATACTTCTCTGGCAATGTCAGCTTTTTTTCGAGTAGAACAGGGGCACGAAGAGCACCTTTATGGTGCTACAGAAGAAGTCACAGAAGGACTGGTCTGAATGGCCTTATAAAACTCATCATTATAATATTTCTTGATCGAGTCAACTACACTCGCGTAGGGATACACCCCCGTCATGGTCTGCGAGCCTTTAAGAAGAGAAACCCTGATCATAGAAATTTCATTTCGGGCGAGATTCACGGTGAAATCTACAAGAATTTGACTCTTATCAAATGGCAACTTCGCACCATGAACCACGAAAAGCTTCTTGCCATAATCAAGGGTCTGTATCTGTGAAATATTCAAACTAAAGGTAAGCTCCTGAAGCTTCTTCAAAAGGAAGAGTTTAGCCACCTTCTCCACACGAGCTTCGCCAGGAGCAGGAGTGACAGGTGCAGCGGAAAAGGCAGTATCTTGTTGAGGCTTCACTTGGAATATACTCTTCAGCTTATCAAGAGGGATCGATGCCGTAAGAATCGTCTCGTTATAGACTTTCACATCCGAGATCAAACTTCGATCGCGATCGTAAATACCACTGAACGGAATACTATTATACTCTGCCGATTCAATAAAAATCTGGGATTGATCTTTATCCAGAAGCGGAGAGATCTTCAAATTCTTAACACCTACAGCAGCAAAAGCGGTCTGAATATCAGCCACCGTAGCCTTTGAATCAGCTGAGGTGAGTGGAATCGTACCAAGAAGACCTTCTTGGATAGCGCCAATCTCAGCAACATCTTTTTTATTTTTCAAAAATGCTGTGAAGCGCTCCTTATGCGTCGAACCATAGATCTTTGACTCGACAAAATCAGAGCTATTAAGATACTGCCAGAAATCTTCCTGTGCATCGAGATTATCTTTGAAGTACTTCGCAACGGCCGTATCGGTCTGATACACCGCATTGGAGATATCCGAAAGGAGTCGGAATAGAACCGAGCTCGCATCATTCACCGAAACTTTCTCTGCAAAGAAGAAGAGACGAAGCCGCTTCATCAGCTCAATCTTAGATGCAACGAGAGTCTGGTTTTCTTCATCCTTATCTCGGCCCTCTGGCAAAAGACTCAACCACTGAGACTCAAGATCAAACTTATTCTGGAAATAGGCCTCGCGATAGAAAAGTGGATCCTTGAGGTAAAGCTGTGTGAGAAGCTGATTTTCTTCTGCGAGTACACTTGGGTGCTTTGTAATATCCGCGGAGTACGCTGTAAAAATCTTATGGAATGCAGAGAAGTACGCCGTCAAGAGATCTCGTGTCTCCGAACTATCAAAGGCGAGCGACTGATAAACATCGAACAAATAAGATCGAATGAGCTCAGAGGCGCGGACGTAGGTAATTTTGTAACCAGAACCATTAAGAGAGAGAAGTGTATTGCGAAGCTCTGATCGAACACGGAAAAGGGTTCCATCTTGCGGAATAAAAATCCCATAACTATGGAAACGATCCCAGAGTCCATCGCTCACAAAAGAAAGAAGTGTGAGATTGCCACTCATTTCCTGAAGCTTGGACTTAAAAAGGCTCATACGCACATCGCCCTTTTCCTGCTGAGAAGTAGCGTAATAAAAAATGGCATCATCGAGATGAACAAACAGGTCACTTACCACCTGAAGACTCTTCCGGGTAGAATCAAAGGTCAAAAGTGAACGCACCTGATGAATCGAGTCCATCGCAGAGGTAAAGACACTATTCGGATCCGACACGGTGAGCCCTCTCGTCTTGATCGCATCGATCGTTCGCTTGAGCATAGACTCGCGGCGATCATGGTCCTTGGAGTATTGGGACTGAAACCAGGTATTACGACCGAGTGTATCAGCAGAAACGGGGCCGTACTGAAACTCCTTAACAAGCTTGGAGTAAAGAAGTTTTTCAAGTTTTGGCTGAATCTTCGAGAGCGCTATCGAGAGCTGATTGCCCTCCGTAACCAAAACGCTATTGAGGATTGCTGGAGTAGATACAGGTTTTTCAAGGGGAAGGAACAAACTCACTCGAACAGAATTCTTGGCACCAAAAATAGTAACAACACCATCCTTCAACGCGATATCCATCGCATTATCATCAGAGTCCGCAACGACTCCACCCAAGACCGATACAGAAATGGGATGAAAAGCTCCCTGTGTCATAACCCAAGCCTCGCCCGAAGTAAGAACGAGATAATAGCGATCATCTTTCGTAGCTGGAGTAAAAAGTTCAACGGTCGTCTTTTCGGCAAGGCGCACCTCGCCTCCTCCTGGGAATGTAAGGCGCACACCACCCGTATCCCGGGAAGTGACACGGTCCCCGCTCAAAATCTCCTCTGCGCTAGAAATCTCTCGAGACTCGGAATTATCATGCTTCTGGATATCAGCTCTACTGCCTGTATC
>JAHFJT010000136.1:0-2470 GCA_023245695.1 Candidatus Peregrinibacteria bacterium
AAAACTATACAAAAACCGTGCGTAGTGTAGCACGGTTTTGGCGGTTGAAGGCAAGGGATTATGGGCTTTCTACAATCCCATCGCGGCTTGGACGTCTTCGATCTTGTCGCCTGGGGCGACGCCGAAGGTGATCTTGGTGATGCCTGGGAAGAGTGCGAGGGTTTTTTCGACGACTGGATGGATCTGTGCGATGGAGTAGCTGACACCAGCCCATGCGTTTACATCCATATTCAGGAGAACGTATACGGTACCTCCGACAACTTTCAAGTAGGCAACCTCAACCTTGTCTGGTCCGCCACCTGGCGTGTAGACGTCGTTGGTTGCAGCGGTGACCGCGGCCTTCATGATCGCGTTCAGTGATGTGAGCGCGGTGACGGTGATCTGTTTTTTCACAAATGGAAGCTTTGATGGATCTTGTGTTCCACCATTAACCGAGTCGGTTGCGGCTTTTACGTAGGCGGCCTTATCTTTTGGAACCATGATCGTGATCGTGGTTTTTCCGTTGGCGGTGACGTACGGAAGGTTGCTCGTTGTTGGCGTGGTAACGGTGTGCGTTGGAGTTGAGCTTGGTGTTGTCGGTGGTGTCACTGCAGGTACTGTTGGAGGTGTCGTGGCAGCCGGTGCTGTTTGCTGAGTCTTTACGACTGTATTGATCTGTTCCTGAAGACCTCGCTGAAGTTGGCTTGAGTACAAGAAGACGGCTCCTCCTACGACGAGTGCGGTGATGACGACGGTGAAAATGGTGTTCCTGGTCTGTGGGTTCATGGGTACGTGAGTTTACGAAGTGGAAGTGATGCAGATAGCTGCTATCGCTAATACTATACCACGATTTCGGCATAACGTTACGGGATTATAGCTGCCTGGCGACAATATTTGAGAACTTCACAGAAGCATCTTCGGTATAAAAGCCGAACTTCCCGTCGAGGCTGAGCTGATCTTTTCCCGAGAGGGTGTACTGCGCGTACTGCTTTCCGTTCACTTTGAGAGTGAGAACATTGTTTATTGCGGTCATGTCCACGTTGTAGTCGGTGTTTATTGGAAAGGCGTCGGATGTGGTGACGAGAAAGTTCTGTGCGAGATTCAAGAGTGACTCGCCGATTTCTAGTCCATTTGGCTTGAGAATGAGGTACTTGAATTTGCCGTCGGTCTTATATCCGAATACGCCCCAGGCGACTTCCCAGGCGTTCGGTGTCGAGCCGGTACGAAGTTGCTTCGTGGTATTTACTGTATAGCTGATTTGGTATGGTTGCTGGAGGGTTTGGTTGCTGATCACGAGTGCTGAGTGCGTTTCACTTGGCTGGGTTGCCGCTTTTGGCGACATGGTGAGTTCCGTAGTGGTGCTGTTCCAGCTCACAGATCCATAGCCGTCGAAAACCGTCTGCCATGTGAGTGATGGAGAGACTGTGGAAATAGGAGTGGTGGTTGTTGTTGTGGTTGTTGGATGTTTGTATCGAGATCGAGCCAATGCTCCTGGGACAGTGCTGGCAATCGTAAGGCCTGCAATAAGTGCGCCAGAGAGAGCGACGCGTGACGCGATAGAAGAACCCTTGAGGCTTTTCATACAGAGAGGAGGTTAGGGGAGTATAGGATAGTATACGGTTTTCAGGTACTGTCGTTACACCTAAAGCTCCTCCGCGTGTTTTTTGAAGTTATCGAGAATGGCCTGCCATCCTGATCGCTGCTTTTCGGCAGAATTTTCTGACTCGATGTCGAAGGTTTGTGTGACGTGCGTTGTGCCGTCGCCTTTATCTTCGAAGGTTGTGTGAACGTCTCGTTCGTCACCCATCGTGAAGTCGATGCGCTTGTGTTGGTCGACCGCAGTGTACGTTCCTCCAAACTCAAACTGGAAACTTTTATCTTTCGTGGCCATCATTGTGCTGAAGGTTCCACCCACTCGAAGGTCGTTCGTCGCTGCTGGAGCTTCCCAATCATCGGACGCAAACGCCCATTGCGTGATGTGCTTTGGCTCGGTCCACGCCGCCCATACTTTCTCTACGGGCGCATTAACGGTGGTTTCGATGGTGATGGCGGTTGGTTTCATGGTGGGAAGGTGGTATAAGTTAGTGATTTAAAGTGTATATTACTCTAGTTTCTTTATCGATATTGATTTCGAGGCTTCTTGCTGCTATACTTCCCTTATAAAGGGCAGCCGTGCCAGCCGAGGAGTTCTTCGGAATTCCGATACACAAATGGCCATTTGGCCGGCTGGGGAGCCTCGCAAGAGGCTCCGTTTTTATATCAGTTTTCTGATTTTTTCACGGGTCGTGCGTAGCTGGTTGGGGTTTAGCTTGTCCATGGTTCGTCTTAGTCGCTTTACGCTTATGATTCTTAGCTGCGGAAGCAGAACGATCGATTTTTTGCTGCCATGTGTTATTTCTTGATAGTAGCTCCCATCTCGTATTTTTGAGCTCATTGGTAAAACCCGTGCAACCCTTTTGTTGAATCGTTTTATAATGAGAACTGGTCTTTC
>JAHFJT010000136.1:2480-3158 GCA_023245695.1 Candidatus Peregrinibacteria bacterium
ACCAGATTTCACCTTCGTGAACTATTCTGGTCTTTACTCCATCTTTATCCAACCTCTTCTTTTCCTTGTTCCAGTGGTCAAATACTTTTTCATCGGATGCATTTGAAAAATCCATAAAATATACAGTTAGAGATCTGAATATCTTATTTTACCCTATGGAGATTACCGATTCTTGAATAATTTCTTACAAATTTCTAACATCTTTCACCCTGCGTATACATGGTTATGCCCATCCTCACTATCGTAGATGTCTATCGTTGTATCGCGTATCGATCCAGAGAAGTTCTTGCTGCTGCCCGAGTCGTAGCCTGAGAACGTCGTGCCACTGATCGTCATCGTCAGATATTTTCCCGTTTTGTGATCATGAAGCGTCGCATGATGACCATCCACCGTCACATTCACATGACAAATCCGGCTATGATCATAAATATCTATCGCCTTCGCCGAAAGCGTCCCACTGATACTAATCTTCTTCCCCTGACTGCGATCCTCAATCCTATCGATCATATGATTTTTCTTCATAATCCTCACAACGGCTGCGGTAATGGCACGGGTTCCTGGGTTCATGGGGGGTGTAGGGATTATTTCTTTGAGAGTCCTTTGTAAATAATGCTCTCCATTTTCTTATAATCCTGCTGCATACCGGCAATGCACGCATTAATGTAGCTTGTGACTGAG
>JAHFJT010000137.1 GCA_023245695.1 Candidatus Peregrinibacteria bacterium
CAACTCCTGCATAGGCGAGCACTTTTCCCTGCCCTCCAAGAATTATGGGCGTTGCGCCTTGAACAGAAAAATACTCAATTTTTTGCGCATCGACCCCGATACCGTTACTCTCCATGAGCTTTGTATTTCCAATGAGATACCCATGGCCATCGATGGTGCCTCGAACGCCTCTTCCTTCGAGCATTTCAAAATTTTCTATATTTTTTTTCTCTGTTTTTTTCGCCTGAAGACTCTCGACGATAGCTGACGCGATCGGATGTTCTGACAGGGCTTCGAGAGAGAGGAGTATAGTTTGAATTTCTTGATCGGGCATCTGTGACATATTCTGCACTTCTGTGAGCGTTGGTTTACCTTTCGTCATCGTTCCAGTCTTATCAACGACGATGGTGTTTACTTTGTGAAGCTTTTCAAGCGACGTGGCCTCCTTCACGAGAATACCTTCGCGCGCGCCTTTTCCCACAGCAATAATAATCGCCGTTGGTGTCGCAAGACCAAGCGCACATGGACAGGCGATCACGAGAATACCGACAAACGATATGAGGCCATTCGAGAGCGCATTGGAGAACGGCATATACCGCGAACCGACTACGAGCCAGACGATGAGGGTAAGAAAGGCAAGTACCAGCACGACTGGAACAAAGTATCCTGAGATCGTATCCGCAAGTTTTTGAACTTCTGCCTTACTGCCCTGAGCTCTTTCGACCATTTTGATAATTTGAGAAAGAAGCGTTTCGGAGCCCACCTTTGTTGCCCGAAAGGTGAATGAACTTTGTTTATTGATTGTCCCGCCGGTCACCCTATCTCCCGGCCCTTTTCCTGCCGGCATCGGCTCACCCGTTACCATCGACTCATCAATATTCGACTTTCCTTCAATAATTTCGCCATCGACAGGAATCTTCATGCCTGGCTTGACCCTGAGGATATCCCCCTTCTTCACCTGATCTACCGGCACCTCCTTTTCCTCACCATCGATGACGATGAGTGCCGTTTTTGCCTGAAGATTCAGGAGCTTTTCGATAGCATCACCTGTCTTTATACGGGATCGCGCTTCGAGATACTTTCCAAGTGAGATAAAGGCGATCACGACGATTGTCACATCGTAGTAGGTATGGTCAGTATTGATGATATTTTTCAGTGGACCCTCAAATGCTGTTACGATCGCGCTGTAGAGATAGGCTGCTACCGTACCAAGTCCGATAAGGGTGTCCATGTTGGCTCTACCGTGACGGAGAAACGTCATAAGACCTTTCAGGTATGGCTTTCCGGTAACAAATAGCGCGTATGTCGCTATGAGAGGAAGGATATGGTGAACAAACTCCTTGGTAATTTCTGACATAGGCGAGACTTTTCCATAGGCACCAAGAATATCCCAGGTCATCACGATAACACTGAAGACTGCGAGCGGCATAATAGCGAGTATTCCTCTCCCTAGACTTTTAACTTCAGCTATTTTTTCGTCTTTCGACATAGACATACCGAGGTGGGCCGCATGCTCGTCCTGGGACATATCCATACCTTCGTGATTCATTTTTGCGTGATCCATATTCATCACGAGCGAATAGCCAAGTTTGTCGACGCTCTCCATGATTTTTTGTGTCGTTAGGAGCATGTCGTCGAAGTCTATCTGGAGCGATTCATTGGCATAGTTCACGTCGGCTTGCTTTGTTCCTGGCAGTTTTTTTAATGCCTTTTCAATCATGGCGACACAGGATGCACAGTGCATTCCCTTTACCTTAAATGTGTGCTTTTGAATCATTAGCCGGAGAGGTTAAAAATTTTGAGAAGCTCCTCGATCGCCTTCTTTTTATCTTCTTTCATTTTTGGAAGAAGGCAGGTATCCAAATGTCCGGCGAGTAGTTCGCGCTTTGCTGTTTTGAGAAGTCCAATGACACTATCAATCTGCTGAATGACTTCAGGGCAGTATCGGTCTGCTTCAATCATGTTCACGACTTTTTCAAGTGTTCCGAGTGACTGTCTCGCACACTTGAGTGCTTTTTGCTTCTTCGGAGTGGTTCCATGCATAGGAAGAGAGGTGATGGGTTACTTCTAACCTATATCCTAGGGTATAGGTTCATAGATTGCAAGGAATTTTAAAATTCTCTCCTTTCGGGCCGAAGCGAGGCTTTCTGATGAAAGAAAGATGCTGGCTACGAAAAGAGAGAAAAAGATTATTCTGGGCCTAAGCCGCAGAAAGCTCTCCCGAGGGAAAGCGTAGTTCGTCACTGACACGAAGTCTGTGAAAACGTAACTACATTGCTATTCTAAAGCATTTTAATACTTTTGTCAAGTATTCAGCTTTGTGTCTAGCTCAATCCTGCCCTATACTCTCTCCATGATATGTCGACCTCTCGCTCACAAGGAACGCCATCTATGGGACTCCCTAGTCGAATCCTTGCCGTCTTCTGGCTTTATGCAGTCTTCTTTCTGGGAGGATTTTAAAAAGAAAACCGGTTGGGACTCCATATCACTTGGACTCTTTGATGATGAAAAACTTGTTGGGGGTGCTGCTGTTCTTCGATTTCATTTTTCAAAAAATGGCCACTTTCTCTACATTCCTCAAGGACCTGTTCTAGACTACGATAGTGCGAATGCAGAGCAAAAGTTTGTTACTATTATCGAATCTATTAAGAACAATCTTGTTTCAAAAGAAAATGATACATCACATACGAGCCACCTTCGTATTGAGCCTCGTATCATGGATATTCCTTCGTATTTTTCAGCATTTCATCGAGCATCTTTTGATATGCAACCGAGCTATACCCTTCTTGTCGATCTCGCCCAATCCGAAGAGGAACTTCTCGCCAATATGAAGCCAAAAGGACGATACAATATTGGTGTTGCTCAGCGACATAGCGTAACGGTTGATTTTGAACCATGTACCCAAGAGGATCTGGCGTTATTTTATGCGCTCTATTTGGAGACATCAAAACATCATGCATTCACACCGCAACCTATCGCCTATTTTTCCTCGATGATAAGTTCTAGCGCCTCATCACACTCCTCTTTTGCATTTGCTCGACATGAGGATCGTATTTTGAGCGCAGCTTTCATAATTACTTTTGGGACTTCTGCGACGTATTTCTATGGAGCTTCTTCATCGGAATCCCCTGAATTTATGGCCCCATATCTCCT
>JAHFJT010000017.1:0-796 GCA_023245695.1 Candidatus Peregrinibacteria bacterium
TTCCCGACAGGCTACATCGCAGACTATCTGGGCAGAAAGAAAACGCTCATCACCGCATCACTCTTTGGAATTCTCGGCGTGCTCGTCTACTCTCAAGCGCAAAATTTCTGGAACGTGGTTACGGCAGAAGTCCTGCTGGGTATTTGTGCGAGCCTTCGTTCTGGTGTGAAAGAAGCGATTCTCTACGACTCACTCTTGCTTCTCAAAGAAGAAGACCAGTTCCGGAAGTACCACGGTATCGGAGGAAGTGTCGGTCAGATCTCCGAGGGTGTGACGAGTATTGCCGGCGGCCTGCTGGCCGCCATCGCCATCCGTCTGCCATTTTATGCGCAGCTCATTGCGGTAATTGGTGGCTTGCTCGTTGGCCTTACCTTCAAAGAACCCGAGCGAGAAAAACTCTCCACGGATCATCTCGCCAACTTTAAAAGAGCCTTCCATCAGATCTGGTGGAAAGATCGCCGCGTCTTCTGGTCAACCATGCTCGGCGGCATTATCTTTACCGCAACCTTTGCCTCGGTCTGGTTCGCGCAAACCTACTTCGGAAACGTCGGCCTTGCCGTAGCGTTTTTTGGAATCGTCTGGGCCCTCGGAAACTTCGCCGCCGCCGCCGGAAGTTATCTTTCCCACCACGCCCAAAAAATCCTCACCGAGACACAGCAGTATCTTATTATTATGGGCCTCGTGATCGCAAGCCTTCTCAGCATGGCCTTCATCTCCGTCACCATCGGCGTGATCTTTACGATCATCATCCGCTTCGCTTGGGGACTTCTCAGCCCGCTCTCCCAAGAAGTCGTAA
>JAHFJT010000017.1:806-12014 GCA_023245695.1 Candidatus Peregrinibacteria bacterium
CCATCCGACCTTCGCGTGAGCATCCTCTCGATCAAAAGCCTCGTCCAGCGCATCATGTTCATCATTCTCGGGCCGATCTATGGCTGGATCACCAACGCCTACTCGCTCTCTAGCGCGATGATGGTGGCGAGCGGCATGTTGATTGTTTTTGGCGGCCTTATGCTTTTCAAAGCACGTCAAAGTGGCGCACTGAGTGTGTAGTGAGTGTGCCCCCACGCTTTCGAGCGGAAGGTAATGTATATCGATTCGCAATACATTCTCTCCACCAGGTGGCACCTCCAAAAAAGCCCAAAAACGATTGTATATCGATCTGCACTACAGATGTATATCGATTCGATAGCGATTTGATATACAACGCTCTGAGGCACTTTTTCAACATACAAAACCCGGCGCACTTTGTATATCGATCCGCAAGCACTATAAACCCAAAGCCTTCTTCACCGCATCGACTCGATCCGTGCGCTCCCAAGTAAAATCAGCATCGTCGCGGCCAAAGTGTCCATAGGCAGCCGTCGCCCGATAGATTGGCCGTCGTAAATCCAGCGCAGAAATAATCTCACCCGGTGACAAAGGAAACACCTCGCGCACCACGCCGGCGAGTTCTTCATCATCGACCGACCCCGTTCCAAAGGTATCTACAAGGACGGAAACCGGTTCTGGGTAGCCGATAGCATACGCCACCTGAACCTCACACTTCGAGGCCACACCAGCCGCAACTAAGTTCTTCGCAATGTATCGCGCCATGTACGCGCCGCTTCGATCCACCTTCGTCGGATCTTTTCCAGAGAAGCAGCCGCCACCGTGACGACCCATGCCTCCGTAGGTATCGACGATGATCTTTCGACCCGTCAGACCGCAGTCGCCCGGAGGACCACCGATGATAAATCGACCCGTTGGATTGATATGAAAAACCGTTCGCTCATCCATAAACTCGCCGCATACCGGCCGGATCACGTGCTCCATCATGTCACGCACAATCTGTTCCTGAGATACATCTTCATCGTGCTGTGTCGAGAGAACCACGGTATCTACGCGCACGGGTTTGCCGTCCACATACTCCACCGAGACCTGCGCCTTACCGTCGGGTCGCAAGTATGTGAGCTCGCGAGACTTACGCACATAGCTGAGTCGCTTGGTAAGTTTGTGAGCAAGGACAATCGGAAGCGGCATGAGCTCAGCCGTTTCATTCGAAGCATACCCAAACATCATGCCCTGATCGCCAGCACCAATTTTTCCAGTAGCATTCGTCGACTCGTCGACACCAAGCGCAATATCCGCAGACTGCTCATTAATCGAGGTCAGTACGGCACACGCTTTATAATCAAATCCATAGGCCGCATTGTCGTATCCGATCTCCCGGATTACACCACGAACAATCGCCGGAATATCCACATAGGTCTTCGTTCGGATCTCTCCAGAAACCACCACGAGCCCGGTCGTCGCCATACACTCACACGCGACACGGCCCTGGGGATCGTCTTTCAAAATGGCATCGAGTACCGCATCGCTAATCTGGTCACAGATTTTATCGGGGTGACCTTCGGTGACGGACTCGGACGTAAAAATGTGTCGGGACATGGGAGAAAAGATCTGAAAAAGAGGATTTATCGCTACAGCGAGCCTAGTATACGAATGTGTATCACAAAAGTAAAGTGAGAAATTGTCAAATAAGGCGAAAAGGGAGCAGGCTCCATTGCGCATTGAAGCTGAAGTAGGGTAAGATGCACCCAAGTATATTCCTCAATTTTTCACACATGGCTCAAAAAAAGAACGGATGGATGATCTCGACCTTTGTCTTGGCAGGTGTGATTATCGGAATAGGTGTCGGAATTGGTGTCTCCCAGCTTTCAGCACTCAAGAACATTCTCTCAAAAAATACTCAGGGCAATGTAGCTGCCGGCACGACAACTGCCGCAGCGACTGATCCAGGGCAAATTCCTGGCCTCAACGACGTGGTCATCGAGCCAGTCAGTGCGGGTGAGCATGTTCGTGGTGCCACGAATCCAAAAGTAACCTTTGTAGAGTACTCGGATCCCGAGTGTCCATTCTGCAAGAGATTCCATGAAGTCCTCAAGCAGCTCGTCACCGCATTCCCAAATGATGTGCAATGGGTATACCGAAACTTCCCACTCGATATTCACCCAAAGTCTCCGCATGAAATTGTCGCCATGGAGTGCGCCGCAGAGATTGGTGGAAATGAGATTTTTTGGCAGTACCTCGATCGTCTCAACGTCATCACGCCAGCAAATAATGGCCTCGATCCAAAGGAGCTCGACAATATTGCTGCCTTCGTAAAACTCGACAAGAGCAAGTTCTCAGAGTGTTTGAAGTCTAACAAGTTTGACGCAAAAATTGCCGCACAAACCGAAGAAGCGATACAGAATGGAGGAGACGGTACGCCGTTCTCGATTGTGCTCGCTCCAAATGGTAAGCAGTACAAGCTCAAAGGAGCCGTCGACTATCAGCCACTTGCGAATGCGGTACAAAAGTTGCTCGCTGAAGGAAAGAAGTAGACGAAGAAATCAGAATCTAATATATCACGCTGCATGTTTATTGAACTGAGTTTTATAGCCGCATTTCTGGGAGGACTTCTGACCCTCCTCCCATCGTGTGGTCCCTTTATTTTGCCGGCATTTTTCGCCCTCGCTTTCAAAGAAAAAGACCGTCTCGTTCTTATGACGCTCGTCCTCTTCCTCGGATTCCTGACGACATTTATCCCGCTGGGACTCGGGCTCACGGTCCTCATCCACTTCTTCGTTCACAACATCACCGTTATTCACGTCGTCTCAGGACTCTTTCTGATCGGACTCGGAATTATGGCATTTTTTGGCATACAGCTGCCATTCGCTCGCTACACCGGCCTTGTCCCAAAGAAGCATGATATCGTGAGTGTTTATCTCTTTGGCATGGTCTTTGGAATCGCTACCGGCTCATGTACCGCACCGACAATTGGCGCCGTCCTCACCGTCGTCATCGCGCAAGGTGTCGGCTTTCACTCGATTTTGCTCCTCGCGACCTTTGGCCTCGGTATGATTCTTCCTCTCATTATCCTCGCGATCTTTTTCGACCGCATTCCCGAAAAGAAAAAACAGTGGTTCTTCAAAAAAATCTTCACCTTTAAACTCTTTGGTAAAAAACAGAGGATTCCACTCGCCAATATGCTCTCGGCGCTCCTCTTTATTCTCATGGGTGTGACGTTTCTCTTTACGCGCATTCAGAACGCGATCGCCAGATTTCTTGATATGACCGGAACCGGCGATACACTCATCAATCTCTACCAGAAAGGACTCTCGCTCACAGCCCATATTACACCCCTCGGACAACTTGTATTTTTTACGGTACTCGTCATACTAATCGGGGCCTTTATTATCAAAAGAAAATCATAATGCAGAAGATTCCATCCACCATGTCGACGCAGCATCCAGACAATGCAAATCCTGCATACTGGTGTAACAAAAGTTTCATATCCACGACCGACGAGATTGAAGAAGCCTACATCGCCTTCAGCGAACTAGGCTGTGATGAGTACATGTGGGACTGGGAAGGAAAGTTCGTCGACGAGGCCGTCATCGACAAGCTCTACCGTCGGTACACTGACTACTTCGCGAAGCACCCACTCGGCAAAGATAAATTCCTCACCTACCGTGTTCCAAATATTTGGGAAGAGCGAGGTTATCGGCTGGCACGAGCCTTTATCAATATCATCACGTCCGCCGATCTCGCCTTTGAAATGGGGAATAAAAATCCGCCAATCATAGAAGTCATTCTCCCAATGACGAAGTCCGCCGATCAGATCATGCACACCGAAACCACCTTCCGAAAAGTCGCCAAACTCAAGGCGGAGATTTTTGAAAATGACGCCACAAAGGGATTTGATCGTATCGATGTGATTCCACTCATCGAACAGGTCGAAGATCTCACCCGTGCCGACAAGATCATCGAGGACTACCTCAAAATGTACAAAAAAGCCTACGGCGCATATCCAAAGTACATGCGCCCTTTCATCGCACGCTCCGATCCCGCGCTGAATGCAGGGCTCGTTCCTGCGGTTCTGGCGAGCAAAGCCGCCATCTCCCACTACTACAAACTCGCCAAAAAATACGGCGTACCAATGTATCCGATTATTGGAACCGGCTCGCTCCCATTTCGTGGCGCCATCAATCCAGAGAATATTCAGGAGGCGATCAAGGAATACGCCGGCATTCGCACGATCACGCTCCAGTCTGCATTCAAGTATGATTACCCACAGGAAAGCGTGATGAAGGCGATCAAGTACATCGACAAAACCCTTCCAAAACTCAAGCCAATCTCGCTCTCCGATAAGGAAATTGACGAGATCGAGAAGATCAACACTATCTTCGCAAAACCATACAAGGCCAGCATCGAAACCCTCGCACCGTTGATCAATAAAATGGCAAAGAATATCCCAGCCCGCCGTGAACGCATGCAGCACATCGGTCTCTTCGGCTACTCACGAGGTATGGGAAAAGTGTCGCTTCCACGGGCCATTACCTTTACCGGTGCTTTGTACTCCCTCGGCGTTCCACCAGAACTTATCGGAACCGGCCGCGCGCTCAGACAAGCGCAAAAGCTTGGCTACCTCCCAACGATCAAGCGCCTCTACGTGAATCTCGAACGCGACCTTCAGCACGCCGGAAAGTACCTCAACCGCGAAAACCTCGCCCTCCTCGCCACACAGTATCCAGAGTTCAAAAACATCGCCAAAGACATCACGGAAATCGAGGCGATTCTCGGCATCAAACTCGGCCCCTTCAAAGATCACCACTTCATCCACCGCAACATCGTCTCCACCATCTACTACAAGATGAATCTTGGTGATGACATCTCCGGCGACATCATCGAAGCGGCAAAAGTCCGAAAAAGTATTGGCTAATTTTTGTAAAAAAAACATTACAGAATCCTAACAAAATTCTGACAGATAAATGGCTATAGAAAGCCAATATAATTGATAATGAGAGGGTTTCATGATAGTATCCCAGAATGCAATATTATCAAACAAAAGCAGGAAAGATTCCGGGTACAGATTTCCGTGAAGTAAATGGAAAAGCTATGGAAATTTTTGATGTGATCAAAAATAGATCAAAACGAAAACCTCATATTCGCTCTGCGTACTTTAGGAAGCAGAAAGTATTTCTCGACTTCTTCTGGAATCATATACACACAAATAAAAATCCTAGAGATAGATTAAGGCGTTTAAAGTACTTTGAGGCTGCTCTGGAGCTTATTCGCGAAAGTAGGTTGAGTCCAGAATCAAAAGAGAACCCAAATAAATCTGGCGAAATACTGCATCGTTTTGCCGGAAAAACGAAAGAAGGTGATGTATTTATGGTTCAGATTAAAGAATTTAAGAAAAATAGCCAAAAATATTTTATCTCGGTTTTTCCAATATAAAAACAAAAGACCTTCCGCAAGTGTGGTGTATAAACCCCGGGCCGAAGATCTTTGTAACTACATTATATCAAATTCTAGCCCCTCGAACAACGAAATTTCAAAGCTATTTTTATAGCATTGTCGCCATTTTTTTGTTAATCTCAGACCAACTAATCCCTACCCCCATGCGCACAAAACTCACCAACCCAAAAACCCATCTTCTCCGCTACGGTATCCGCGAAATTGTGGAGACGATGCAGAAGCTCAAGGAGTTCGATCCGTCCACGAACTTCGTCATGGAGAATATTGGCGATCCGATCATGAAGAGTTGGCTTGTGCCGAAATTTCTCAAAGATATCATTATCGAAGAGGTAAATAAGCCGGGTGACGCGGTCTTTGGATACTCGCACTCCCGCGGTCTCATCGAAACTCGCAAGTGGGTCGTGGAGTACGCCAAGCGCTTCTCCCCGAAGTCTGAGGTCAATTACGAAGATGTCCTCTTCACCAACGGCCTCGGAGCCTCTATTTCGGCCTTCTACCAGATGCTTCCCGAGGGCGCACGTATCATTCAACCAACCCCATCCTACCCAACACACACCTCGTTTGAGTCCTTTACGGCGAACGCCGAGCCGATTCTCTATAAGCTCGATCCCGACAATAACTGGCAGCCCGATATGGCCGATCTCGAAGCGCAAATCGTTGCTCATCCTGACGTCGCCGCGATTCTCATCATCAATCCCAACAATCCAACCGGTGCGATCTACTCAAAAGAAACGCTCGAAAAAATGGTAGAGCTCGCAGAAACCTACAAACTTTTCCTCATCTCCGACGAAGTCTACTTTCGTATGGTCTTCAATGGCGCCGTATTCACCCAGATCACCGACATCGCACACAATCGTGTGCCGCTCGTCATCATGCGTGGTCTTTCCAAAGATATTCCATGGCCAGGTGGCCGCTGCGGCTGGATGGAGTTTCACAACGCCGACCTCGACCCCGAGTTCCGATCCTTCGTCGAAGGCGTCAAAAAGCGCATCCTCCTGGAGATTTGTGCGGGTACCCTTCCTCAGAAAATTCTCCCAGCGCTCTACCAGCATCCAGACTTTGAGGCGTGGAACAAACAATATAATAGCGAGCTCGAAAAGTTCGCCAACAATATTTACGACGTACTCAAAAATACCAAAGGCCTCAAGGTAAACAAAATCTATGGCGCCTTCTACATGATGCCCCTCTTTGAGAAGGGCGTTCTCAACCAAAAACAGTCTCTTCCGATTGCCAACGACGCCGCTCGAGCCTACATCGAGTCCGAGGTGAACAAACCTGGCTTCCCGCTCGATAAGCGCTTCTGCTATTACTTATTAGCTGCCATCGGAATCTGCGTCGTACCAGCCTCGGGCTTTTTCTCGCCATACGAGGGCTTCCGTCTTACCACCCTCGACCGTGACGAAACCCGCGCCCGCGACACCTATGCCCGACTCTCAGCCGCCGTGGAACAGTACATTGCCTCGGCCTAAATCAATCGATGCAGAGCATGGGGGTCTCAAAAAGTGCCTCAGAGTGTTGTATATCAAATTGCAAGCATCCCAAAAATCTACCTTTACAAACGCAACACTATTGCATTACAATAGCCGCAGGTATCTTAATGCAGTAAAAGCATGAAAAAAATACACCTCTCCATCTCGCTCCTCGTTGTACTCGCAACGATCTTTCTCGTTGCCTGCACGATCCAGAAGCCAGATCGAGGCACAACACCTTCAAAAAAGCTCACGATCGTCACCACGATCTACCCCTTTACGGATCTCACCCAGAAAATCGTCGGAGATAAGGCAGATGTAATTGGGATTATTCCCGGGGGTGTAGAGCCACACGACTACGAGCCGACCGCGCAGAATATTATTACCATCAAGGACGCAGATGTTTTTATTTATAACGGCATGACCGCAATTGAGCCGTGGCTTCCGAAGCTTCTGCCCTTTGTCCCGACCGTGACCAAGCTTGATGTGAGTAGCGGTATCAAGACGTTCCCTGACAATCCTCACTACTGGCTCGACCCTGAGAACGACGAAAAGGCCGTGGATATGATCGTGGGTGTCCTCGTACAGAAGGATCGGCAGAATGCGAAGACGTACCAACAGAATGGAGAAACGATAAAGTCTCAGCTCAAAAAAATCGACCAAGCGTACGCGACACAGCTCACAACCTGCGAAATCCGAGACGTGATTGTCTCGCACGACGCCTACTCGTATATGGCCAATAAATATCATTTCCAGACCCATCCGATCGCCGGACTCTCGCCAGACGCCGAGCCAGATGCGAAGACCATTGCTGAGCTGATTTCATTCGTGCGCGAAAATAAAATTCCTTATATACTATTTGAGACGCTAGCTTCTCCAAAAATTGCGAACACAATTTCGGGTGAAACGGGGGCCACGAGCCTTGTCTTGAACCCAATTGAAGGGCTGACAGATGAGGATATCAAGAATCACCAGGACATATTCAGCATCATGACATCCAATCTCAGCGTCTTGAAAAAGGCGATGAAGTGCACTCCGTAATTCACGTATAGAATTCACACATAAACCCCACATTATGGCAGCCGTCCTCGCAAGACATCTCTATTTTTCCTACGGACATGATCAGGTCATCAATAATCTCTCATTCGAAATTCGAAAAGGGGAGTATGTGGGGCTGATTGGTCAAAACGGCTCAGGGAAGTCCACGGTACTGAAGCTTCTTTTAGGGCTTCTCAAACCATCAAGGGGTATGATCGAACTTCTAGGTTCACCGATGAACAAATTTAAAAAATGGGACAAGATTGGGTATGTTCCGCAGCGTTCAGGAATTTTTGACAAGACCTTCCCCGCAACCGTAGAGGAGATCGTCGCCATGGGTATCGTGGGCCGGAAAAAGCTTTTTCATACGCTCGATGCGCAAGATCAGGATGATATTACCGAAGCCTTGGGAGAAGTGGATCTTCTTCCTCAGAGAAAAAAGCTGATTACTGAGCTTTCTGGAGGGCAACAGCAGCGCGTGCTGATCGCACGCGCCCTCGCCGGTAAGCCCGAAATTCTCTTCCTCGATGAACCCGTCGTGGGTATCGACACCGTCGTTCAGAGAAAGTTCTACGATCTCCTTCAGCACCTCAATAAAGATCTCGGACTCACAATGCTCCTCGTCTCGCACGACCTCGACATCGTCGCCCACGAGGCCGACTACCTCATGCTCATGAGCGAAGGCGAGGTCTGCAAGTGCACCAAAGACATGATTACCAAAGACAAAAAACGCTTCACCTCATTTGGTCACCGACATTAAAACCCCACCTGTACCACTCCGTACCGATCACAACTATGACCCTTCAGATCTTCCAATACGACTTCATGATCCGTGCCTTTATCACTGGCACTATGATCGCGATCATCGCACCCCTCATAGGAAACTTCCTCGTCATCCGACGCTACTCTCTCTTCGCCGACTCCCTTGCACACGTCTCCTTTCTCAGCATAGCCATCGCATTTGTCGCAGGAGTATCGCCAATCGGAGTGAGTGTCATTGGATCGGTCATCGCCGCCATCGCGCTAGAAAAACTTCGCATCTCGAAAAAAGTCAGCTCAGAAACCTCCCTCGCACTCTTTCTCGCAGGAAGTCTCGCACTCGCCACCATCATTCTTAGTTTCCAAAAAACCTCCGTGAACATCGGAAGTATTCTCTTTGGAAGCATCACAACGATTCCGATGACAGATCTTTTTATTATTTGTTCTTCGGCGCTCATCGGCATTCTCCTTATGACCGTGTTCTTCAAAGAATTCTTTATGATCGCCTTCGATGAAGAGTACTCGCTCGTCAAAGGAATTCCCGTAGGGAAGTTGAACTATCTCTTGATGATTCTCGCCGCCATCACCATCTCCATCTCCATTACCGTCATTGGGGTCTTACTCATCAGCGCCCTCATGGTTATTCCCGTCATCGCCGCCCATCAGTTCAGAAAAAGCTTCCGAATCTCGGTAGGAATCTCCATCGCCGTCGCTCTTGCATCGGTCTGGATTGGGCTTACCGTAGCCTTTTATGCCGACTTACCCGCAGGCGGAACGATCGTTCTCGTCGCCATCGCATTCTTCATGATCTCATCAGTCGCGAGAAGGTTTATACGCGAATAAATATCGCCATCTACCTATTTCAGAGCATAAAAAAAGAGGACGCTTGAGACAAGCAATCCTCCTTTAAAGAAAAACTAGAGAGAAATTATTTTCTCTTAGCTGCTTTCTTTGCTACCTTCTTTCCTGGCTTTGCCTTCTTTACAGGCTTCTTAGCTGGAGCCTTCTTTTTTGCTGCTGCCATAGTATGGTGAGGTTAAAATATACCGGCATCTATAATGTACTAAAAACGGTGATGCGTGTAAAGAGAATTAGTAAAAAATATATACTTTCTTCAAAAATAATTTTTCTAAAAGAAATTTTCTAGAAATATTTTCTCAAAAATAAAAACTTCTACATATTTTTCTCAAGAAGTGTGCAACAATACGCCTATGGAAAAAATCAAAATGTATACTGACGGAAGTTGTCTTGGAAACCCAGGAGAAGGCGGTTGGGGAGCCATTATTCAGTATCACGATGGAAGTGAATATCAAGAACAAATCCTGCGCGGCGGGGAGCAACACACCACGAATAACCGTATGGAAATGACCGGAATTATTTCTGCACTCAACTGGATCAAGAAAAATATTATCAAAGACAACGAAGAGAAAAATTACCTCGTCGAAATCTTTTCAGACTCTCGTCTCATCATTGATACGATGACAAAACGCTGGAAGAAAAAAATGAACACCGATCTTTGGGCGATGATGGACGGCGCAAGACACGGACTGAATATCACCTGGAACTGGGTGAAGGGTCACTCCACTGATCGCATGAATCAGCGAGTCGACAAAATCGCCGTCGAAGAATCAACGAAACTTAAAAGGGGGAGGTAGGGTGGCGCCCGGAGTCTTGGTTTTTTACGCTGCTTTGCTGTTAGGAATTTCCAACAGATTCTTTAGGGATGTACGGTGTTTTTGCTGCATATTTTCTTGCCTTTTTGGCTTCCTTCTGCAATAATAAGAGCTCCCACAGCCAGATACTTCAACCCGTTTACTTTACTTCTCCAATAGGGAGCAACATAGGGAAATACTATTTCTTTTTGATGCTTTTTTATGGAATATACAGACTGGTCCGATGCACAGGTTTTATCCACGGCGGTTCGCTATGGCGAAGAAGCCCGGAACTGGAAAAACAAGTTTCTGGGTTTGTTGCCAGAGGTGGAGCGACGGAAGTTGTACCTGCAGAAGGGTTTTTCTTCGGTGTTCCATTTTGCGTTTGTGGTCGGTGGGGTGAGTGAGGAGCAGGTGTCACGCGTGCTCAATGTGTACCGCAAGTTCGCGACCACGCCCGTTTTGCAGAACTTGCTGACCAGTGGAGAGGTGAGTGTGAACAAGTTGGCGAAGATTGCTTCTATCGCTGAGCCAGAGAATGAGGAGTTTTTGGCCGACCAAGCACAGCTCGTTTCTACGCGTGCACTGGAGACCCTCGTCCGAGATGCAAAATCTGTTCACGTGAACAAGCCAGAACATATTTTGCAGTTGGCAGAAGATGTGCAAGGAGAGTTAGTCGAACTCCAATACAAAGGGATAGATATCAACGCTGAACTCAGGCTCTTCTTGCAACAAAGAAAAGCGCAGATTGAGCAGGAAAAAGAAGCCATTGGCGAGAGCTGCCAAGAGACTGACTCGAGGTACGTGCCACAAGCCACCAAAGCTATTCTCCAAAAAGAGTACGGTACCAAGTGCTC
>JAHFJT010000018.1 GCA_023245695.1 Candidatus Peregrinibacteria bacterium
TATTAGATTTGCTGATCTGGTAGCGGGAAGATGGATCGATGTTCCTACGGACAAGACCATTTTTGTACTTTGCTGGTCTGGCATGCGAGGCAAGGATGTGACAGAGTTTCTTCGGACGAAGAGTATCATCGCGCGCTATATCGAAAAGGGTGCCAACGACTGGGTAGCCTGGGGTGGAAAGTGGATGGGGCAGATTAAGTTCACCTCGAAATATGGAAGCGATAACTACATTCGTATTTTTTCTACTGACGAAGTGAAGGAAAAAGTAGGAGATGGAGTCGCGCTCGTAGACTCGCGCGACCCAGAAAAATTCAAAAAATCCCACATCCCTGGAAGTGTGAATATTCCAATGATCTACACTTCAACCAGTAAAATCGAACAGGCGCTCGCGCAGGTCCCGGCGGGAAAAGCGGTTATCACCATCTGTGATGACTTCATCAGCTGTTTCGACGCAAAAGTTACGGGAATCAAGCTCGAAAAACACGGTCATACGTTCTTGGGTCGATACAACCAACCATGGAAATACTAAAACTGCTCACACCGTCTGAGCTCGATCAATTTCGGCATGAAGTCGGAGGAAAGACACACTCACTCAAAAGGCTTCAGGACGCCAGTATGAACGTGCCAGATTTCCGGGCGATTCCTTCTTCGACGGTAGTGACCCTCATGGAAAAGGATGGAGCATGGAACGAGTCACGTTCCCGCGAACTCGCGGACACGATTATCAAAACATTTCCGCAATCGCTCTATGCTGTGCGTTCGAGTGCGCTCATCGAGGACGGAGCTACGCATGCCTATGCGGGCCAGTTCATGACAAAAATTCATCAGACCCCCGATCAGCTCTCGCAAGCACTCAAGGAAGTAATCACGCAGGCGCACAGATTTCTTCAGGGGAATCTCGCTCAGTTCTCCGTGATCGTGCAGGAGTATATTGAGGCCGACTACGCCGGCATTACCTTCACGCGCAATCCCCTAGGCGGTCGCGAAATGGTGATCGAGTACCACGAGGGTATCGGTGAGGAGATCGTCGGCGGTACAGTCAAGCCAGAGAAATACGCTCTTTACGCAAATCAGGAGCCTAAAAATATTCTCCCAGGTGTCAGTTCCGCGATTTCCAACTTCAAAAAAATAGAAGAACTCGAAAAGTTTCCACAAGATATCGAGTGGTGCCTGCGGGATCAGACTTGGTACTTCCTCCAGGCACGTCCGATCACGACCCTCAAGAAAAATGACTACGAGCAGAGCCTCTATTTAGACAGCTTTCTGAAAAACCGAAACAAAAATGATCAGAAATATATCTTCGAAAAAACAGAGATCAGTGAGATCGCTCCTCGCCCAACTCCAATCACGCTCGAGATATTACATCGCATCTATGACGAGAACGGACCCGTCCAAAACGTCTATCGGCAATACGGCATTACCTACACGCCCTATAACTTTCTCGAAATTATTGGAAATGAGCTTTTTGTAAACCGTGAACTTGAAATTGCCACATTACTCCCATCATATAGTTACCTCGTAAATCCTGACTACAAGCCAAAATTCGCCCATCTTCGCGGTGCATGGAGAACGCTCGTAAATATGCTTCAGCTCCAGCGTATTACCATTCAAGATCCACCCAAGCTTCTGGAAAAACTTATCAACGCATTCAGGAATTTCGTACCGAGTACCGCCAGTATCGACGGATTTATGAGGGATTACGAAATAATTTTCGAGATCAATCTTTTGGCGCAAAAAGCTCTCAACAAGCTTCAATTTGCCATGCAAAAAGAGCCCATTTCCCCTGCCGCCGCCTTGACCCTGAAGCTTGATAATGAAGTGTCCCTGAGTCTTCCCGATGGAATAATAGATCTGCAGTCTCTCCAGGGAAACGCCCTGGAAATTTTGGATACCACAGAATTTGTAGCTATGAATATTGCGTTTCCGGAAGCCCATGTTTCCCCAGATGTACAAGCGTGGTACGAGAAAATTCCTTCATGGAAAAAGAGCTATCTCGCGCCGATTATTGAGACTGCAAAGGCCTACAGTGCCTTGCGTGAATACGGAAGATGGCTTACTGTAGTGCACATTTCTGGTATCAGAAAAAATACATCACCTGAGATTCTCCATGAGTGGAAAGGGAAAGAGGGATATCTCACGTTCAATGCCTACGATCTCCCAGCTCGACTTACTGATCGGTACGTAGCAGAAACTCGTGAGTTGCAAGGTGTCTCAGCGGGTACAGCGACAGGGGTTCTGGTCGATCGCGAAGGTCTTCGCGCTATAAAAGATCCCAAAAAAGATCTCATTCTCTATACAAAAATACTGTCTCCTGATCTCACCGAACACTTCTCATCTATCAGAGGTATTCTTTCTGAAGACGGCGGACTTCTTTCTCATCTGGCCATTATGGCTCGTGAATACGGAATTCCAGTCATTATAAATGTCGATCTCTCACAAGTAGACCTCAAGTTCGGCGACATGGTAGTAATGGACGGCTCAACAGGCTCCTGCATAAAAAAGCCCATTAGCTAATGGGCATGGTTGTCATTGGGGCAAAGGTTAGCTATACTACTGCCAACAACCCCTAACTCCTTTCTGTATGAAATGTGCTGTCAAATGCATCGCCGTGACGCTTCTCGTAATTGGTGGTCTCAACTGGGGCCTCGTCGGCTTCTTTGATCTCAACCTCGTCAGCAAACTCCTTGGAGCTTGGCCAGTCGCTGAAAAAATCGTCTACGATCTCGTAGGTGTCGCTGCGCTCGTCTATGCTATGGACCACTTCTTCTGCCCATGCAACAAAGATGGCAAAGACGGAAAAAGCTGTGGTGGTATGTGCAAGTGCGACAGCAAGAAGATGTAATTTTTGCTCTCAATTGTAATGTTCAAAAAAAGGTCTCCAGAAATGGAGGCCTTTTTACTTCTTCAACACCTTCATCGCCGCATCCAGCTGCGGATCCTTCCCCTTCTTCAAATCATCCTCGCGCAACTTCACCGTCACATCTGGCTCAATACCAACCTTGTCGATCGAACGGTGGAATGGCGTGAGCCACTTCGCAATCGTAATGCGCAACGAAGCATTCTGTTCAAGATTATCCTCAATTTCCTGGACGCTTCCCTTTCCATAGGACTTCTCGCCCATAACCGTACCTCGCTTGAGATCTTGTACGGCACCAGCAACGATCTCAGAAGCCGACGCAGAAGAGTTGTTAATCAAAACCACCAGTGGAATGCCAGAGAGTCGACCGCTGCCTGTGGTGTATCGTTTTACGTCGTCCTTGGCATCTCGTTTGTGAATCGTAACCACCTCTTTTTTACCAGAGAGAAGTTCGGAAAGCACATCAATGGCCACTTCTAGGTAACCACCTCCATTGTTTCGGAGATCGAGAACGATGCCCTTCGGATCTTTCAAAACAATCTTCGCAATCGTATCTTCGAGCTCAAGCTTCGTACTATCGGTGAACTGATGGAGTCCAATATAAAAAATACCTGTACCCTTATCCTCAAAGGTAATACTATCGAGCCGAATCGTATCTCGAATAATGGTCACCTCGAACGGATCGCTCTTGTCCTTGCGGAAAATGAAGAGCTTCACCGGTGTGCCCTTTGTGCCACGAATTCTCGTAATAGCCTGATACACGGTCATATCCGTCGCTACCTCATCATCAATTTTTAATACAATATCGTTCGCCTTCAGACCAGCCTTCTCAGCAGGTGAACCCTTCAATACACTCATAATCACAAGATTTTTATCTTTTACCGAGAGCTCGGCACCGATGCCCTCGAGCGTACCCTGAAGATTATTTTTGAACTCCTTGCTCTCCTCCGGATCCATGAAGACCGTATACGGATCATTCAAAGAAGCGACCATGCCCTTGATAGCGCCATAGAGCATCTGCTGGGAATTCAGCGCCTTTGGGTCCACGTACTGCGCGTGAAGGCGATCCCATACATCCCAAAAAAGTGACAGACTTGGCTTGTTGCCCTGTGTCGAAGAGTCAATAAAGGACGACAGCATGTGCGCCCCCGTCTGCGCATCGGTCGTACCTACGTGAAGTTTGCCAACCTGCATTCCAAAGAGGAACGAGAAAATAATAACTACCGGAATGAGAATGGTAAGGGAACGTCGACTCATAGTACAAAAAGTATACCAAAAAACAAAAAATTTACTACACGAACTCATATTACAGTGTCGTTTTCTGCATCTGCGGCGGATAGCTCTCCACCTCAGAAAAAAGTCCTGGCGTGACGGTGGTCTGCACCGTGAGTGACGGATACTTCGTGTTAAATCGAGCATTGGAAATCGGCTCTACCGTGAGCACAATCGTTACCGTCGGCTGATGAATATTCGTGAGCGTGCCATTATTTTCATTCGCCTCGGCGAATGCCTTGTGTGGATCCTCAACCGGTGAAATGTAAAATTTAATGTCTTTGATGTTCACTCGTGACGGCGTAAAAGGAATAAAATTATTCACGTACGCACGCGCGATCGGCAACTGGTCACCCTTTGTTTGAAAATTAGGCGTCTCGTTCGTGAGCGTTTCAAGATCGTTATTATTAGGACGCTTCACGATGATGTCTGCATTCGGATCAACGCTGTTCGGAAGATTCATGGTTTTGCCCTTAAGATTCACAGGGGGATTTTGAGGGTCGACGCACAGCGAGTCAAACTCACAGGTGAAAATATGCGGAATGGTCGTCGTGGTTCCATTGTTATTCGGAAGTTCAAATGATTTTAAAGACGTCTGTGCCAAGACATGGCTGAGCTTATTATTTCCCCAGTCGATCAACTCAGAGGCAATGAGTGTTTTGTGACTTGCGGCACCATTGATGAGAAAAAGTCGAGTCACACACGCATGGAATTTGGTGGAGGTGAAGTACGGCGGAAATCCATCGCAGTAGATCTTTTTCGCATCAGCGCCTGGCTCCACGCCTGAGGTATAAAACGCATTTGAGCTATCGGGAAAGTTCCCACTTCGAGGATTCTTCCCTGTATTTACGCACGATTTTTGATTATCCTTTCCAGGCTCTTTGAGATCCATACAGGTCGAGCCGTTGCCCTTGAGATTGTAGTAAAACTGGCTCGCATAGTTGCCAAAATTCATCCCCGGCTTCCCACCAATCACGAGCTGATTGTAGTACTCTTCGTAGTCGATCGTGTTCGAAGCGATCTCGCGCGTGAGCTGATCGAGAATGAACTGCGCATCATCATAAATAAGATTTCCAGAGGTAATTTTCTGCTTGTTCTGGCTGAGATTCACAAAGATGCTCGTGGCAAGCATACCCACAATCGAAAAAATACTGGCCGCAATCAACACTTCTAGAAGCGTAAATCCAAGTCGAGAAGTTCCCATTCGAGATGTTCGAAAAATGGACATGCGCTAGTAGTTAATGAGGTACGAGGTATAGGGGCGAGACGTGAGTTTGCTCCCGATTTTCCAAGCAATATTCACATCGACCTTGATCGCATCATTGTGCTTTCTCGTGAGTACGATCTGCCGACAAAAGAGCGGAACCTGATCAGCAGGAGGAAGTGGATCCGGACTGTACATGATGCCTTTGTACGTGCCATCGGCCTGATTCACATAGATGTAGTAGTAAGGATTTTGCGCGTCGACAAACGTCGAGCACTTCGTGAACGCATCTTTATCGGTCACCTCACTGAGATGAAAATACATATCCCCCGGCTTTCCAGAAACGAGCGAAAATGTTCGAGTCGAATCGGGACTGGAGCTCACCATGCGTTTGGGATTTTGCTTCGGGCAATCCTTTTCACCAAACTCGATATCCCAACAGCTCTTTTCCGCAAATCGGATCCAGTTCGTGTCGCGCACCATTTTCAAATGCTCAAACCCTTCACGCGCCAGGTACCGTGCCTGGAAATTTCGCTGGATATCCTGACTCGTCCGGCTCGACTGGATAATGAGAAACGTCGCAGCGCCACTTGTCGTCGTGAGGACGAAAAGCGCAATGAGAATCTCGAGGAGCGTCTCCCCCGAGCGTTTTTTGGTGATTATCCGTCGAAGGATATTATTCAGGGACGCCAACATTCGAGTAGAGGGTTACGGTCTTAGAAAGGGCAGTATTGGTACAGGAAGTTCCATCACAAAATTGAATACTGAGAGGCGTGGTATTTTTTGGAGTGATGCCCGGATAGCTAAACTCGCCGAAAGGTGTGGTGTAGAGAAATTGCGTCGGGCCATTCACGCCAGAATCGAATGCGACCTGGGGATGGAGACAGTAGGAGTCGAGAATATTGGGAGACGTTGCGGTCAATGGCGGCGGGGTATCATTTTCAAAAAAGAACTGCACGATTTTTTTCGTACTCGTTGGGCAAGCCTTGTCTGGCTGTGTAACAGGAACAAGGGCAACCCCAAAACTCTTTGGAACTTTTTGTGATTTGTCGGCGAACGTCACCTGTCGGCCATTGAGCGAGTAGCTTCGGGCCAGATCGAGGAAGCTCACAAAGCGGCTGTACATGTCGTTGACACGGGCACTTCGCTGGATATTCACGATGCCTCGAAGTCCACTCACCGTAAGAATCGCCATAATCGTCACCACGAGAAGAATTTCGATGAGGGTGAAACCAGGAGATACGCGAATGTGAGAGGCGTCGAGTGAGGGTCGAGTGAACATAAACAAAATGTAACAAATTATTCAAGAATTTGTAAGGGATTGGTAATGTCGGCGGAGTAGACTTGTCTCAGCTCGAAAGAGTTGTTCTTTGAAACCAGCGGGAAGATAATGAATCCTACTGGTCAAAAGGACCCTACTCCTAACCCCAACTCCCATGGAGGACAACATGAAGCGCTCGTCTCAGAATCAGAATCGTACGGTCTCGATGCTCGGCATCTGGGCCATTTTCGTCATCACGGCGATCATCCTCACCGCGTGTACCTACGCCGGTACGGACTATGTGCCGAAGAAGGAATCCGTTTCCAGCTCGACCTCGAGCCAGGATGCGGGTCTCAAGTTCAAGGATGACACTGCGCCGCAAGCGGCCTCTGTCTCCGATGCCTCCGCGCATCAGACCAAGGATCGGGACTCGTCCTCCAGCTCGCGCGGCGACACCCGTCGCCGCGCTCGCTACGATGAACCCTTCCAGGTTCCCACCTACCAGTCGACCGGCGACGGTTACATCTGGTACAACAACGAGGAGTTCAACTACACGTTGAAGTTCCCCGAGTGGATGGACAAGAAGATCGGCACCGATGGCAACATCGTGCTTACGGGCAAGGCCACGAACAACGTCGTGCCTGTCGACCGTTTCACGATCAATGCTCGTTTCATTGAGCTGCCGGAAGGTTCCGACTCGATGTCATGGTTCGCCAAGCTGGAGAATCAAGGTGATCAGAAAGTGACCTACAAGGGTTACACCTTCAAGCTCGAGGCTGTCGCGGATACGGAAGGTCCGTACGCGCGGCGCGCCTACGTTCCCCTCGCGGAACGTGGCGCTCTCGAACTGACCTTCACCTACGACACGTCGGGCGACAAGCTCAACAAATCGTTCGAAAAGAAGGCCACTGAAGGCTACTACGACGTCATCAGCTCGGCGACGGAACTGTTCCTGAGTAATTAGCGCTATGCAAGCGCATGAAGCGCTTGCAGATCGCGTCTTCGTTCCCTTTTCTCCCAAGCACGTTCCACAGGAGGTTCGTCATGCAGTGTTTGCACATCAAGAGCATCAAGAATGCTTACAAGTTCCTCTCCAAGATCTGGCTGCTCATGATCATCATGGTCGGCGGCAGCCTCTTCTCGGAGTTCCTCTGGGCCCTGCCCACCGACAACGACGCGAAGAGCGTTACCTTCACCGACCCCCTCTACGAAGATTGGGTCAGTCAGAAGGATAAGGTTCTCGCGTCCCAGGTCGGCACCTCCGCGCTCTTCGATCTCTACGCCGGCAAGGGCGTCATCGAAGATATCTGCGGCCTGGTCACCGACTGGACGCCTGGTCACGCCTACGACAACCACAAAGGTTGGGATCGCAACATCCCCAACGACAACAGCGGCATCTACCCGGTCTTCGCGACCGCCCCCGGCATCGTCGAAAAGATCGGCACTGACTGCATTAAGGGCGACACGTGGTGCAACGGCGGCATGGGCAACTTCGTCCAAATCCGTCACAACAAGCACGTGGTCAGTAAGATCTTTCACCTGCGCTACCAGAAGGTTTTCGTCTCGAAGAATCAGTGGGTGGATCGCTTCCATCCAATCGGACTCGGCGGCTCGACAGGTAACTCTACTGGTGAACATGTCCACATCCAGATCGAAATCGACGGCGTCGCGGTCGATCCCATCTCCCTCGCGGAGCAGTGGTCGCCCAAAATCGCAATCAATCTCGACTCGTGTGAGAAGAATCCCGAGCACAAGCTCGTGACCTACCAATCACTCTACGGATTCGTCGCGAACTTGTTCGCGACGCTCTCCGCGACCTTCGACATCCCCGGCTACTCGCAAGACAAGACACAGTACTGGCTGCTCGATTCGCGGGGAGAGAACCCGAAAGACATCATCCTCGAAGACTACTCGAAGGAAGGAAAGAAGGCATCTCTCGTCTACGATCTGATTGGCCACGCGCCGCAGGCTCTCTTTCTGCCGCACGTGGTGCTCAAGTGGTGGTTCGAGAACGGTTCGGTTTATCTCTACGGAAAGCCGATCGCGGCCTATCCAATCAGCGACATCTCCGGGCTGACTGAGTTCGATTTTACCAACGGTTACCTCAGGTACATGAACGGTCCAACGGGTCTCATCGAGACCTTCGCCAAGTACCCCGAGGAAGCCGCCCCCGGCATGTTCATCGACGGCTGGAACGCGGGAAAGTCCTACGCCTTTGTCACCGCCTTCGCAAAAAACGGAGGCAGTGCCAAGGTTGGCTACCCGACCTCTAGCAACGGAAACACGCCCTACGTCCATGACTGGTCAGGGTACAGCGTCCAGGTGTTCAAAGGAGGCACGCTCGGCAACAGTGCCATCGTCCTCCAGAACTCCGACGACAACTTCCAGGCTTTCCTCATCTACGGAAAATTCTGGCAGACGTACCACATGTCCACCATGGGCATCGACGTCCTCGGTCCTCCACTCGGCAACGCGTACTTCGATCCGCAGTTCAACATGCTGCGGCAGGATTTCGAGAAGGGTCAGACCATTCTCGAGTCTGGCGAAGTGATGCAGAGCTCGACCTCCTGTCCCTCCGCTGACAACGGTTCGATGGGTCCGACCTGCAAGTGTCCCGGTTCGGAAAAGAGCATCCCGTGTGGCAAGTGTGGTATCCAGAAATGGAGCTGCGCGAACTTCACGTGGAAAACGAGTGGTGCCTGTACTGACGAAGGTCTGTGCAGCATCAACGATCAGGAAACCCAGTCCTGCGGAAAGTGCGGCAACGGGAATAAGTCTCGTGTCTGCAGTTCGCAGTGTAACTGGGGTGCTTGGTCCTCGTGCTCGGATCCCGATGAGTCCAAAGTATGTTGCGACAACGCGAAAAACGCCTGTGGTGGCTGCGCGCCGCTCCAGGGTCAGCCCAACGCGTCGTGCGGCAACAACGGTCACTACGAGTGCAACGGCACGGAACAGGTTTTCTGCAAGGAACCTTCCGAGCCGATCGTCAATCCGCCCAAGAAGCCAGAGCCTCCGAAAGATCCTGATCCGAAGACGCCTCCGAAAGATCCCGACCCCACGCCGCCCCCTCCTCCTTCGCCTCCGACGTGCACGCCGACGTTCGAAAGCACGAAGGTGTGTGGCAGCAAGTACTGCTTCCAGATCACGAGCATGGATGTGTCGTCTCTCAAGGCGACCGCCAAGCTCACAAAGATCACGGGAACGGCTTTCGGAAACATGCCCCTCGAATGGGATGTGGTCAACACGAGCACGAGCAAGATTCTCGCAACCCCGGGCACAAGCTGCAACAAGCTGTACACCGGACAGTACGAGATCTCCGTCACGCTCAGCCTGAAGAATGTCTCGGGAAAAGCGCAGGCAAAGGCCAACTTCTACTCCGGCCCCAACTGCGCCGACTACGAGACGACTCCGACGGTCACGCTGGATAAATGTAACTGAGAGATTCATCCTCTTCCTGCCTTCACAGTACGCTCTTCTCGAGAAGTCCTCTTCGTAGGTGTTCGATGCATCGTTCGCATTCGACCCACCACAACACAAAGACTTCCAGAAGGATGAGGAGTCGCCACCGCGAAAGCCTCATCGTACTGCCTCTCTGCTCTGCGCGACGACCAAAAATCGTCGCGCAGAGCTCCCCCTTAAAATTCTAATCTATCACCATGAACCAACCATCCCTTCCTATCCGATCATTGACCTTTTTTCGCAATGTACGTTATAATGTACATATGAAAAAAACTACCACCAAAAAAGGTAAACAGAAGTCCATGCTCTCAGCGACGAATGCACGTCGCGATTTTTTCAAACTGATTGAAATGGCGCAGCATCCCGGCCAAGAAATTACCATTACCGTCGACGGTGAGCCAAAAGTTGTTATGATGTCTTTCGAGGACTATGAAGGCCTCATTGAAACGCTCGAAATTATGTCCGATCCGGTGCTCGTAAAAGGCATCAAGCAGGGCATGAAGGAGTCGAAACTTGGCCTTGGTACACCATGGGAAGAAGTGAAAAAAGAATTAAACCTTCTCTGATATGTACCACATCATCGTTCAGCCAACGGCTCAAAAGAAGCTCGTTAAGCTTCCTAAACCTTGGCAGTCAAAAATCAGTCGCGCCATACATCTTCTGTCGATCGATCCGTATGTCGGCAAAAAACTCCACGGCGATTACGCTGGTGCCTACTCGCTACGAGCCTGGCCTTTTCGCATCATCTACACGATCAACGCCCGTCAGGTAATTGTGGAAGTTCTCGACCTCGGACACAGAAAAGATATCTATCGATAAAGAGCTCGCGATAAGGAGCGGGTTCAAGTGCGACGATTACATCCTCTTCAAAGGCGCAATACTGATCGCGAGTTTTTTCGTACCAACGGTAGGATTTTCGAAGACGACGGTCACGATTCCTCCGATGATATTCAGAACAATACCTGGGCCAAATGTTGGATGCATCACGCGATCCTGCGCGCCAAAACCATCTTCGGTATCGGGCTCCTCCATCGGAACCATACGGACGACGCGCCCTTGAGCACGATCATTATTGGCGGAACCATTATCGCCACTTCCTGGTATCTGCGCTTCCCCATCCCACTGTTTGCCCATCGAAAAGCCACTAAAGACCTTTCCAAATTCACTATTGCCGCCTCGTCCTCCGACGCGTGATCGACCTGGATTGTCGTCATCCATACCTACGAGTCGAACCGTGTCATCATCAAATCCGCTCGATCGTCGCATTGCACCCGACGACAATGAATCCGTCGTCATGTAATTTTTCTCGAGTAAATGCTCGGGAAGATCCTCGACAAACTGTGACGGAGCATTCGTCTTATACTCACCATAGAGCATACGCTCCTGCGCATGCAGTAAATACAGACGCTCGCGAGCTCGCGTCACCGCAACGTACATGAGGCGTCGCTCTTCTTCGAGCTGATCCGGCTCCATCACGCTGCGAGCATTTGGAAAAATACCTTCCTCGAGTCCGAGCACAAACACGTTGCAGAACTCAAGACCCTTTGCGGCGTGGATAGTCATCATGGTCACAGAATTATCGGTGTCTTCAATCTGATCGACATCAGAAATCAGAGAAACCTCTTCAAGAAAAACTCGCAGAGACATGCCGCCTTCGAGGGCATCGTATTTTTTCGCAACCGAAATAAGTTCACGGACGTTCTCGAGCCGCTCCTCGCCTTCCGAGGTTCCATCTGCAAGAAATTCTTTATACTTCGCATCTTCCAAGACGTGCTTAATCACGCCAGCTGCAGAGATTTCTCGTGCCTGCGCCATGAGTCCACGAATCAACTTCACAAATCCTAAAAT
>JAHFJT010000138.1 GCA_023245695.1 Candidatus Peregrinibacteria bacterium
AAACACGCTCTCGGGTGGTGAGGCACAGCGTATCCGTCTTGCGACACAGATCGGTTCACGACTGTCGGGCGTCGTTTATGTGTTGGATGAGCCATCAATCGGACTTCATCAGAACGACAATGAAAAACTCATTCGCACGCTCGTGCATCTCCGAGATCTCGGCAATACCGTGATCGTCGTCGAACATGACAACGACATGATGCTCCAGGCAGACTACCTCATCGATATCGGTCCTGGCGCTGGAAAGCACGGCGGACGAGTCGTCGCAGAAGGTACACCACAGGAGGTAATGGACAATCCGAACTCACTTACCGGAAAGTATCTCTCTGGAAAAGTAGAGATCGAACAGCCAAAAAAACGACGAAAGGGAAATGGAAAGTTTCTCACCGTTATCAACGCCCATGAACACAACTTGCAGAAGGTCACCGCAAAGTTCCCACTGGGCGTCCTGATCGGCGTGACGGGTGTCTCGGGCTCTGGAAAATCCACCCTCATCAACGACATTCTCGTGAAGAAGATCTCGCAAGAGCTCTACGGCTCACATGAGCAACCAGGTCGTCACGAGCGTATCGATGGTATTGAACACATCGACAAAATTATCAACATCGACCAATCTCCGATCGGTCGAACGCCTCGCTCGAATCCCGCAACCTACACGGGAGTCTTCACCGACATTCGTGAAATTTTCGCTCAGACGAGCGAGGCTCGTCTTCGCGGCTACAAGTCCGGCCGCTTCTCGTTCAACGTGAAGGGAGGTCGCTGTGAAGCCTGTTCTGGCGATGGTATCAAGAAAATCGAGATGCACTTCCTTCCGGACATTTACGTGCCGTGCGAAGAGTGTAAGGGCCGCCGTTACAATGGCGAAGCGCTCGAAATCCGCTACCGTGGCAAGAATATCGCCGACGTCCTTGATATGACGACAGAGGAGGCGCTGGAATTTTTCCAGGCCGTCCCATCGATCAAAACAAAGATGCAGACACTCGTCGACGTTGGTCTCGGCTATCTCCACCTCGGACAATCCGCAACCACGCTCTCAGGTGGTGAAGCTCAGCGTATCAAGCTCGCGACAGAGCTTTCCCGCCGCTCAACCGGCAGAACACTCTATGTGCTGGATGAACCAACGACAGGTCTCCACTTCGACGACGTCCGACGCCTGCTCGAAGTCTTGCAGCGTCTCGTCGAAAAGGGCAACACCGTCGTCGTCATCGAACACAACCTCGACGTCATCAAATGCTGCGATCATCTCGTGGATATGGGCCCAGAAGGTGGTGACAAGGGCGGCTTGGTTGTCGCACAAGGCACGCCCGAAGAGATCATCAAGGTCAAAGAATCCCTCACAGGACTGTGGCTGAAGAAGATTATGCACTAATGCGTGAGCGCAGGGGGGCGAAGTAAACTACTAGATCATACCTGTTCTTGATAGGCATAATAAGCTTCAGATTTGACAAAATCAAAAATATGCGTAAAATAGGAGCTCACCCATCAAATATATTATTCTCTCACCATGACCCCTTCAGAACAAGCTCACTCCCCAGAGGCCTACATCTGCATGACCGAACTTGAAAGAGCTATGGGCAAACCGGTACGTATACCACGTGTCGACGAGAAAAGTCTCGGACTGTCCGCTGTAGCAACTGAACTTTTAGAACATGCCATGGGTCGAACCCAAGTAATCAATCTTCTCGGGGACCTCTTTCCTCATCACAACGTAGATGACTTCCATGATGCCATTGCAGGAGCAGGTTTTCATAACGGTCGCTTCGAGCCACCTCCAGTAACTCGTCCATACCAGTCGAACGTTAGAAGAGGTATATAACGCGCCATCCGAAGCTTTATTGATCCACCCCCAATCTCCTTCACCGCCAAGGTGATTTTTTTGTGCGTCCTGATGCATCCAAAACAAATAAATCACAAAATGAATACTTATATATAGCAATAGCCATATAGACACCTTTTGCAAAAGTTTTGCACATTCATTACACACAATAACTTTAACAAAATGTAATAGAATGTAAGATACTTTAATAGAATATAATAAAATATAAACAAAAGTAGACGTAACTAACTTTAACAAAGTGTAAACAAATGTAGAAAAGTTGAATTAAATATTGATAAGTATAATCAAGTTTGATAAGTTGCACTCAACAACGTGGAATTGAATCAAATTTAGCGAGATGTAATTACATTGCGAAAGATGTAATGACATCGGACAAGTGAGTAAGTTTGATGTAACACAATGTAACAAAATGTAATGAAATATCATTACATGTAAGAAAGTGTAAAAAAGCGATAGAAAGTTGACAATCAGTATGATATGATCGGAGACATGGATGAAAGATTCTATACTCCGAAACAGGTGGCTGATATCCTCCAGGTTCATCAATACACAATATTGAAGTGGATCCGGGAGGGGAAAATCAGGGCGTTAAAATTTGGCAGAGTGTATCGCACGACAGAAAGTGAGCTTCGTGCCTTCCTTGGTCAAACCGCCCACGATTCAGCCCAGGAAATCATGAGAAGTGCGGCATATACGCCCGACAGCTCGATGGTCCAAACATCGACGTCACGCGAACTGCCCCCTCATGTAAGTGAGCCTGCAGAACCTACCTATCAAACTGACTCAACCAGCGCGAACCAGCCGCAGGAATCGTATGTCCCGTCGACACTCTACGAACCCCAAGGTCAAGACGCCTACCGAATACCTACGGATGAACCCATCTATAGTATCCGATTGGAACCATAGTCCAGTCAGATTCCATGGAGGGGCTCGACTCGCTGAGAAGCGACAGTCCCAACAGCCTGAAAACCTGTGCCCTACATCGTGGTAGTCAGAGCTATCATAACGGACGTTCCTCCTCCTCAATTTCAACGCACCCCCTCACGAACCTCAACCCCTCACTCACCATGATCCTCAACTGCTATACTTGCGGTAAATCCGTCTCGAGCAAACTCAATCTTTGCCTTTACTGCAAAGCAGAAATGGCATCCATGGAGACCGGTCCGGTAGTCACCCCGGCCACCCAAAGGGAAAAAAGAAAGGGACTCGCAGCAGCCTTCTTATCCCTGGTATTGGGATGATCGTGTC
>JAHFJT010000019.1 GCA_023245695.1 Candidatus Peregrinibacteria bacterium
ATGCCACACTACAAGCAATTACCCTCTTCCCTATTATGAAAACTCTACCTCGCAGTCTCACCCGCCTCGAAAATGATGCCCTCGGGGATATCAACGTACCCGCTCAAGCGTATTACGGCTCATTCACAACGCGCGCTCTCGAGAACTTCCAGATTAGTGGAATCACCGCGCCAAAAAGCTTCAGAAATGCGATCGCCTGCGTGAAGTACGCGGCCGCACAAGCGAACACGGAACTCAAGAAACTCGATCCAAAACTCACCAAAGTAATCCTGCAAGCCCTCGAAGAGTTCATCGCGGGCCAGTTCGATGACGAGTATGAAGTCGACATCTTTCAGGCCGGCGCCGGAACACCGTACAATATGAATATCAACGAGATCATCGCGAATCGCGCCAATGAGCTGCTGGGTGCACCGAAAGGCTCGTACACATATGTAAACCCGAACAATCACGTCAACATGGCCCAGTCCACGAACGACGTTTTTCCAACCAGCACACGTATCGCCATCGCATGGGAGTCGGAGTCGCTCCAAGAAGAAGCTACACTTTTTGCCAAAGCGCTTCGGAAAAAAGCTCAGAAATTCGCCAACATTCTCAAAGTCGGACGCACACATTTGCAGGACGCCGTGCCCGTCACGCTCGGTCAGGAGTTCGAGTCGTGGGCCGTCGCAGTCGAAAAAGATATTACAGAACTCAAGCGAACCACCACACTTCTCTTTGAAATCGGTCTTGGTGGAACCGCACTTGGCACAGGCATCAATACACATCCGCAGTACCAAAAGCTCGTCACGCGCTATCTTGCTAAACTTACCGATCTCCCACTCAAACCAACGAACAACCTCTTCGAGACTACGAGCAATATGAACGTCTTCGCCTCGGTGTCCTCGGCGCTCCGCAACCTCGCCATTACCATGCAACGTGTCGCACAGGATCTCAAGTTGCTCAACATGGGACCCATCGGTGGCATAGCAGAAATCCAACTTCCAGAGGTCGAACCCGGCTCCTCGATCATGCCGGGAAAAGTAAATCCCTCCGTCGCCGAGTGCGCACAGATGATCGCCTACCAGGTCCAAGGCAATGATCGCGCCGTCGAACTCGCCGTCATGAATGGCCAGCTCGAACTCAACGTCATGACGCCTTTGATTTTGAAAAACCTTCACGACTCCTGCACCCTCCTCCGAAACGGTTTCCATATGTTCCGTATCTTGTGCGTCGACCATATCCTCGCGAATACCAAACGTTGCCGAGAATTCCTCGAGAAATCGTTGTGCGTCGCGACTGCCCTCAACCCCTACCTCGGCTACCACGCCACCGCCGAACTCGTAAACGAAGCCCTGAAGCGCGGCACCCACCTCGAAGCGCTTATTTTGGAGCGCAACCTCATGCCAAAAGCAAAGCTGGACGCGATCTTGGATCCCCGGAATCTCACAAAGCCGAATCTAAGGTAAATTGACAAATTATGGATTTAATCTAATATAAAATCTAACAATAACATCTATCACACGATGAATAGTCTAAAAATGAAACTACTCGGAGATAAAGCTCTAACTGCAGTAGCTCCGCTAGTGGTAATTGGATCGATAGGAGAAGTTCTCTATCTAACAACACATGAGGGGCCGGAAAAAGAAAAGGCTGCTATTATGAACGAAGCTCGTGAAGCTTGCTTCAAGACAGGATCTATTCAGAAAGCAACCATCGAAAAAGCTCGAACATTCGATATGAGCAACGAGAGCTTAGGGACTTCTCAGTATCAAATCCACACGATGATATGCGGGGAAACGGCTGACAAGTGCCACAAAGTTTTTGGTACGGTCGAGCGTGGCAGTGCACAAGTAGAAGAAGGAGTAGACACGTGCGTTAAGTAACCTTCCCCTCCAGCACCGTCACCCGTTCGCGAAGCTGGTGAGTTTCGAAGCGATCCTGGCGGATTTCTGAAAGGAGAAGAGAAAACTTTTGATCAAGGTCTTGGCGAAACTGGCGCATCTCTTCGCGAAAACTGTCGAAACCCTGGTACATTTCCTGACGAAGGGCATCAAAATTAGCAGCAAGATCTGAAATTCGCCTATTCGTACTCACGAAAGCGCGATCAACACTCTTAAAATTATCATCAATATCCCGGAGTCCTCGATCCATCTTCTTCGCGTGATTTTTAAAAACCTTCTTCGTCACAAAATTTTTCGCACTATCTTTAAGTTCTTTACGGGTAACATACTGCTTCATGTAGCCCTTGAAGACTTTTTCGGTCAATAGTTTCTGAGAAGTCGCCATATTGTAGAAATAACGGAATAGAAGCGTATCACTTTGAAAAGCCTTTTCAACCACTGCACCTTGCAGCATTTTAAAAATGATCACCATTCCAGTCTAACGGAACGACCTAACAAACCATTGAATTAAAATTGAATAATTCTTGAACAATATGTAAACCATTTCTGACAGCGTTAACCCGCCACCGCCGCGTTCATCAGCACGGTAGAGACCAGTCCCAATCCAAGGAGTTTTTCGGCAATCTTCGCGATCTCTGAACGTTCATGAAAGAGAAGTGCCGCATTCAAACGGAACACTTTTTTACCATGAGTGAGAACGGTCACGTAGAGAATCTGATGAGGGCCGGGCTTAGCAATAGGCAAGATTTTTTCACGAAACTCGCGCTCGCTTCCGTAGAACTCAGCACTGAAACTCAGCAACGACTTTTTGATAATATTATTTCGAGCGAGAAAGTCATAGACCGTCATACCGGTCATTCGAAAGTTCGGATCCACAAAATAAAATCGCTCATCCTCGGTCATCAAAACATCGAAACCACCGACCCCATACCATCCGCGTCGACGAACTTCAGGAAGGATTTTCTCAAGGAGCACCTTATTCAAAGGCTGAAAAATTTCTTCATTCTCATGAGGTTCCACGATGCCACCCATGAAGTCGCCACGAGAAGAGACCATCTGTTCGTGCCAGTTGATAATCTCGATCGGCTGCTCAATATCATGCGAAATGCCAAACTTCACTGCAAAATTTCGATGAATCTTCACGTACTCAGTCGCATAGATCATCCCTTCGAGATGTCCAAAATCAGCCTTTGCGCGCTCCACATCTTCCTGCGTATGACAGATCCGAACACCATCGCCAGACGACGAGGATGTAACTTTGACAACGCATGGTAAGGGAAGCTGGTCCACCTGCTGAAAACAAGCACCGTCCATAAACTCCTCATAAATCTCGGGAAGATAGGCTTTCGGAATATATGAGCTCATGTTTCGCTTATCATTGAGCCAGATACTTCGATGCGGCGGAATCTGAAAAAATGTCTTAGCACGTAAGTCCAAATACGGCTGCGCCATGACAAGCTGCTTCGCTCCCACCATTTCAAAGAGCGCGTTCTTAATAAGCTTATTGCGCTTCGCACCGCGAACACGAGCATCGATATTTTTTGGCAAGGTGAGAATCTGCTTCCGATCCACTCGAATCACATCAAGATCATCTCGTAAAATAGAAAACGGCACAGAGTCCACGCATCCAGCAAAACAGATAACCTTCACATTTGGCCCAGCACATACCATCGGTCGGCCCGACACCATCTCCTCGATTTCTGGAGGAACACCATTATAAAAATGCGAGTCTTCATCGGCAGGATAACCATAGAAGTACTCGGTCCCCTCAGGAAAGTAACGAGAAAGGGAGTAGGCTGGTTCAGTTTTGTGTGTCATAAAAAATAAATGATGTGCGAGCTGAAATCTGAGTCTCGCCTATTCTACACGCATTTACATCGTAACACACGCCTCAAATCGTTTATCTCCATCTAGGTAGTTGAGAAGATCAGATGCTCCAATGGCCGATAAAACAGGGTCGCGCTCCGTAGCAGCGTAGGTCGCCGGGTAGAGATCAGCACACAGCGTATAGAAACCTTCAGCAAGCGGAAGTGTACGAACCGCCTTCTTCAGTGAGTTCCACATCTCAGGATTCTGATAGAGAATAAGATCGATTCCTGAAGCGAGACAGTTCCTTCCCTGTGTATCTTTAATGTACGCGATGGCAAGATCCCCTACGAAGCCACGTGTCTGTACTTTTTTGACCGATGGGATGTCGTCAATTTCATGTATGCGAGTCAGAAACTTCACCCACTGCTCTTGCATCTGGGTAAGATAATTCACCTGACTAAATCCACCCACGCATCGAAGCCCGTAGTAAAAAGCGAGAATCACAAAGACGAAAAACATGCTCGGTGCGATACGCTTTTTCTCTAGCGCCTCTCGCAGCGACGCAGGTGTAAGCTCAATACGAATCTCACCCACTTTATCGACGAGGAAATTCCCCTCTCGGTGCAAAGGAACGAGGTAATTCTTCCCTTCGGAAAGCCCCCAAAACATAAAAGTTCCAGCCCCAGACTCAAGATCAAATGCACCCTGAACTCCATTGAAAAGTTCGACGACGATCTTCGCATACTCTTCGTTGAAGATGAGCTTGCTCAAGATTGTCTCTTGATCGATGTGATGTTTCAAAAACGCATTCACCGCAATATTTTCCATAGGCACATAAAGAAGATCCGGAGCATTCGAACCAGCCGGGAAAAAGCGCTTCCAGAGGGCATAGTTCGTGAGTGTCATCTGATCCGAGTAGTCCTTCTGTTCATAGACAAGATCTTGGTCATAGATATCCCGGACGACACCTCGGAGATCATTCATCATCTTTCGAGACAATCCAAACTCCGTCACCTGACGATCAATATCCTGGTAGACGCGTTTGATATCCTCTCGCGTATACGCCGGCGAACCGTACAGCGTCGCCTGCCGATTCTTCGCAGGAACAAAAGCAAGACGACCCATGTCGAGTTCGTCCTTATTCATCGCATGATAGAGAATACCGCGAGGGAATGAAGAGTTATTAAAAGACACATTCGCACACGGAAACGTCACGATAAACTCTTTCTGACACTCAGGATCCTCCGCAGACGCCGCGGCGCAGACGAGATTTGGATTCAAGAAAAATGAATGTGTGATTGGACCATGATGATCAGCAGTCGAAACACTATAAAACTTCTCCATCTGCTTTACCGCACGAGCGGCGATATCAGAACCGAAGAGACGATCCATTTCCTCTCGAATCACACCTAGGAGCTCAGGAGCACGTTCAGGAAATACCTGCTCTACCGGGTTTGCGAGGTGCCGTCGTGCATACTCGATCACCGGCGAACTTCCAAATTCAATAACAATATCACGTAAAACAGGTTTTCGAACAAGGATAGATTCTACAAGACGGTCAAAAGTTTGGGGTGTGAGGGCTGAGGCAGGAAGTACAGAATTACTCATAGAAGGGTGTAAAAATACAAACAAAAAAACAGCTTAATAATAAGCTGCTCATACAAAATTTAACGATATAATAGTTGGGTGTCTGTGCCCAATATAGGCGGCAGAAGTGGGGAGGGGGTCTTCCGAGAAGGGCTTGAAAAAGGTATACATAGAGTCATTTAGGAGATACGCACTCTTGAGGATTCTCTGGAACAAATATTTCTTATCGCTCTTCCAAGTCTACCCAAAAAGAGGAAAAAAAGCAATCCTTCAAAGATACAAAACCATAGAATTAAAGCCAAAAATCAACAAAAAAAGTTTGACTGAAAGTGGATTGAGAGTAATGATACTGTCGAACAGTAGCACCACCCCACTCCATACCGGATTCCAACCAGCAATCTCCCCTATCTTTTAACTTTTCTCCAATGTCAGATAAGTTACACGCTCCTAGTGGTTTTCCAGAAAATCTTCCAGCAGAACAAATTGCTGAAGATCGTATTAAAGATGTCATGCGAAAAGTCTATTCTCGCTATGGCTATACTCCTCTCGAAACACCAGCAGTAGAGTACATAGACACGCTTTCAGGGGCAGGAGAAATTAAAAAAGAAGTCTACGGTATCAATCGAGCTGCAGGCGAAGGGACCGAAAATCAGGAGTCCGACCGTGGACTGCGATTTGACCTGACCGTACCATTTGCGCGCTACGTCGGTGAACACTTCAATGATCTCCGTTTCCCATTCAAGCGATCGGCTATTGGCAAAGTATGGAGAGGAGAACGTCCTCAGAAAGGCCGCTTCCGAGAGTTCTACCAAGCCGATATTGACGTCATTGGGCAGGACACGCTACCACTCCACTACGACGCTGAAGTTGTCTCCGTCGTCCGTGAAGTACTTGAAGGCATAGATATTGGAGCCTTCACCATTCACATTAATCACCGAAAATTTCTCCAGGGTCTCCTCCAGGGATTTGGCGCTGAAGGAGACAAGCTCACCGACGCTCTCCGCGTGATCGACAAAATCGACAAAGTTGGATTCAAGCAGACACAGACGGATCTCCAGGTACAGCTCGGACTTAGCGAAGAGGCAGCCCACTCGCTCCTGACACTCATCGACAAGAAAATCCCGATTAGCGATATCGAAAGCTACCTTTCGGGTATTGAAACAACAAACCCCCTGCTCGAAGAAGGAAAGGCTGAACTTCGAACCATCGCCGCGCTCGTCAAAGACTCCGCAACGGAAAAAGGGAAGATTGTCCTCAACCCAAAGATCGCCCGAGGACTCGACTACTACACCGGGTCAGTCTACGAAACCACCCTCGACGGCCTCGAAAAATACGGCAGCATCTGTTCCGGAGGTCGCTATGCTGATCTAGCAAGCCGATTTATTAATAAAAGCCTCCCGGGCGTCGGAATCTCAATCGGTCTCTCCCGCCTCTTTTCGATTATCAAGCAAGAAAAGCTCATGCCGTTCAACAAACAAACCGTGACGGATGTTATGATCGGACTCTTCGGGGAAGAACAACGAGCCGTGGCGAACGGCGTTGCGCGAGTCCTTCGCGAAGCGAACTTCAACACTGAAGTTCACCCGGATGGAAATAAGAAAATCGGAAAACAGCTAGAAGATGCGTCAAAACGAGGCATCGGACACATGGTCATGATCGAGAGCGAAGGCGGCTACACCGTCAAGAATCTTGAAAAACGACAGCAAGAAACTTTTGATAGTATCGACAAAGTTATCCACTTCATGAACCACTAGGAGTATGCCAAAAAAGCTCATTGAAAAAATGACGCAGACGTTGAACTGGAACTTTATTGCCAAGCATAAAGTTGTCGTAGACTGCGGACACCTGCCTATCCATCATGGCGGCGATGGCTTTCACTTCGGAGCAAACGGAGACGGACCTTCTGCAACGCAGATAATAACCCTAGACCTAGGGTTATTTTTGTATTCGGAACTCAAAAAACAACAAAAAGACCCATTACTCAGCATCTGCCTTACCGACACGACAAAGTACGTCGGGGATCCAAAAGTGCGAGAACAGATCATGGAGCATATTCTCGGCAAAGAGTACGATCAGATTCTTCCGCATGAGTACATCGAGAAAATAGAAAAGGCGGACATCAATCGAGACGATATTCACATCACGCTCCAAACCAAAAACAGTAATAAATTTTCGAATGTAATCAAGAAAACAAAAAATACAATCCGGAAGTTCAACGGGAAGCATGAGGAAATTGCAGAAGCAATGAATGCCATATTCCTCGAAGATCACGATGAAATCACCTTTGGATTCACAAATCAGTTTCTCCTCGATCGCACGAAGGAGCACGCCATCTTCAGCGGCGACTGGTGGCTCGACGAGACCGTTGAACTTCAAAAAGAAGAGATCCTCATGGCGCCAGCCGCACGTCTCAAAAAACTGGGAATCATTAAACTTTTTAGCAAGGCCAACGGCATACTCTGCCCCGCAACGTATGGCGGACTGTTGCTGAATTTCGACAACACCGTACACGATCACATCGCCATTTACGCAAGAAGCGACGATGAGTTTATTGGAGAAAAAATCATGCGAGGCATCATCGCAACGAGCATGCTCAGTGAAAACTTCGAAAGTAGATGTATCGAGATTACCATACCTCACCAAGCCGACGATTTAGAAATTAGCTACCTCTCAAAAAATCTCATGCAGGAGCACCGGAGTGGCAATCTTTTCAAACTCTACGAAGACTCATCGCTGCACAAAAACTATAAACTCTACGCATGATCTACCTCGATAATGCTGCAACTACACCCATCTCTCCAGTCGTAGCGCGCCATCTCCAAAGCGCGTATGTGGATATATTTGGGAATAGCTCCAGCAGTCATGCCCTCGGAAAACAAGCTGAAAAAACGCTCGAACAAGCCAGAGAATCGATTGCATCTCTCCTCGGATTTCCAAAAGAAAAAATATTTTTCTCATCTGGCGCCACCGAGTCGGCGAACATTATCATCCAGGGATACGCCAAACATCTTCTCCGAACCAACTCTCCGCGAAAAGAAATTCTCATCTCAGAGATGGAGCATCCAGCTGTCTACACCACAGCGCTCTCACTCGAAAACGCAGGTTTCACTATGCGCATCATTCCCAATGGCAAAAATGGCGTTATAGACCAGCAAGCCCTCGAATCGATGCTCAGTGGACACACCGGGATCGTCGCGATCATGCGCGTAAACAATGAAACAGGAACGATCCAGCCCATCCGCGAACTCTCCCAGCTCGTCAAAGAGAAAGACCCGGGCATCCTCTTCATGACCGACATCGTGCAGGCCATCGGAAAAATTCCCCTCGATATTGCTCCCGAAAGTGTTGATGCATGGTTCATTTCCGGTCACAAGATTGGTGCTCCAAAGGGCACAGGCGCCTTCTACATCAACAGCAAATTTCGGCTCCAGCCAGTCCTTTTTGGCGGTGGGCATGAAGGAGGATATCGTCCAGGAACGACGAATGTGAGCGGAGCACATCTCCTCAGTATCTCCATACAAGACAGCATTGAGCATCTCGAAAAGCACGCACAGCACGCACGTACCCTTCAGTATCATCTCGTCAGCGAACTCACAAAGAATAGGATTGAATTCAAGCGAACCATAGAGGCTGAGCACTCATCGCCATTCATTTTTTCCATCATCGTCCCAGGTCAAAAAAGTGCCGACACCATTCAAAAACTCTCCAATCAAGAGATCTGCATCTCAAGCCGATCGGCATGTAGCAGCAATAGTCACAGCAAATCTCGCATCCTTGAATCGCTCAACATGCCTACAGAACTCATTGACTCAGTACTACGAATTTCCTTTAGTGCCGAAAACACTGCTGAAGAAGTTGAAACATTCGCAAAAGCACTCGGCAGCATCGTACAAAACCGAAGCGCTAAGTCGACGGTAGGTCAGCCTGAGAAAGAAAAATCTTTCCTTGAGAGACCAGCTCCACATCACTCGTGAGATGCACGTCATATGCGTTCGGTGTAGTCTCTTGAACCTGCAACTTAAAGGTCGCAAGGCTTGGCTGCTGGATAGAAAACTCATCGGTGCTCTTGGAAAGAAGATGCTCGTGAATTGAGACCGCCACGGTTCCAGATCCACACGCCGTCTCAAAAATCTTCGTATTCGTTTCTAATACATAAACGAGAGGAGCAATTTTAATCATATCTCGCTTGTCGTATGGCACATATCCAATCGCCTCCACATCCTTGAGATAATCAGCATACTTATCACACAACGCTGCATGTCGCTTCATGATAAGCTCAGGAGTCGTAAGATCAAGACTCGGAAACTCTTCCACAAAGTGAGAAATTCCCTGGAGCTGCACGAGCCCAAGATTTCCAGACAATGGAATATGCTGGATATTCATCTTGAACTTCAGTGACACCGAATCCTCGGGCGTAATCGCCATCTCAAATGACTGATCCGAGCCAGAAGACTCTAGAAGAAAAGACCTCTCATTCGTCCGTCGATAGTAGAGATAGGCAAGCGTGCGAAGTGCATTCACGCACAACTCCCCTCCCATCATCTCCAATCGGTACACATGTTTTGGATCGCGGGGCTTACAGATGAAACCCACCTGTTCACAAGGAATATATTTCTCGTGCATCACCACAGAGGCCACAGTTTTGAATTTATCTCGAGAAATTTCGCCATCCAAACAATCAATCAAAACAGTGCTATTCCCCATCGGGTAAAGCTTCGAATAAGAGAGATCCATAACGTCTAAACAATATCAAATAAAGATCTGAAGTACGATACCATGTCATCCACATGTACGTCTACATTTTGAGAATTAAATGGCAACGTAACGAGAACTTCTTTTCGAAATTGAGTTCGAAGAGAAGCAAGTTTTGCTTTGAATTCCTGAGGATCACGAAGATGGGCCGTGGTGATATCCTGAGGTTCTAACCTTTCACTATACGAATACGGAGGAATCTCACCAAATTTCTGAATCATCTGTACTCGAGCATGCTCGGAAGAAGACGTACGAACGAACTGACGCACCCTCCAGTAATCCACCTCTGATTTTCCTCCCACCATGATCACCGAGGGATGGAGCGGACCCTCCTCATCTTCAAGAAAAGAGGTGTATTCCATTTCCATAGGATCCAGACTATAGACTGCATGGGAAACGGCATATTTCATACTCTCAAGAGGGCCACTATGGTGTCGCTGAGCCGTATTTTGAATCTTGGCCATGAGCGTCGGATCGGGACAGGCTGCAAGAATACGCGCAGCAATTTGCGTAAGCTGCTTATTGATCTCAGGATCATTCGCACGAACATCACGTCGGAACACGAAAGCACGGCGCGCAACTTCCGGCAAAGCTGTCTCGACATATCTTCGAAGTATCTGGAAAAAATATTCAGCATTGTCGGTGGCTCGAGCATGATCAAGATGATTCACCTCTTTAAGCATATTAGCCGCAGAGTAGATGACCACTTGAGGAAGCCGCTCGAGAGTCGTCTCCATATCTTTCTGACGATAGAGAGCACAGAGTTTAGAAACAAAAGAGACCACCGGCTGAATATACGATGGAAGTCTGAGCGAAGTATGATCACGGTGATGCGTTCCCATTCCGATACGAAATTGGAGTGTAGACATGAACTCTGGAGAAAGTGACGAGAGTATCGCAAACTTCAATAATTCAGCCTTACCAGCAGGATCGATCGAGGTCGTCGTAGAAGAGTCAAAGAAAAGCGAATAGTAATCTCGGAACGTCTCTCTTCCTCGAGCAAAATCCACCTGGCCGGTTTTTATAAAGTGCTCATCAATAGCCGCACTCAAAGCATCATGCACGTACGGAATCTTCTTCTTGTTCATATCAGTAGGATCGTCAAAACGATTCAGCTCGCCAATATTCGGCGGCTGACTATCGACAAGTCGCAAAGTAGCCTTCAAAAAATTATCTTTTTTAAACTCGTATTTTTCCGGGAACGCCCTAGCAACGACAGGCTCGGCTACCGAGGTCTGCTCATCAGCGACAGATGGAAGGTCTTTCGGTAAAAAGTCGTGAGCCATAGGTTATAAGGAAAAACCCTAAAAACAGGCTAAAACTATAAAGAGCCAGGGCGTTAAATGCAACAAAATCTTGAAAACCCGATAATGATCCGTATACTCCGATCACAGAACCATTGTATACATATTACCCACTAGCCATGAGCGCAGACGGCAGCATCAACCAGCTTCGACCAGAAACAGAAGACCTCTCCCCATCCGCCCAAGCCATGAATAGGTATTTAGAGGGAAACCACGATCTAAAACAGCCCCACGTGGCTACGCACGTCGAAGGACTCCTCGGACTTCAGCCGCTTTCCATGAAAGGTCGAAAGTTGGCCCAAGAAGGCCGACCCGTCGTTCAGCAAGGCGCAGGCGATATCGCCGAACTCGGTAAGCCGATCAATGACGAGCTTCGAGCTTGGATGGAGGAAATCCGCAACACCACCATGGATCCAAAGACCAACAAACTTGTCTTTCCA
>JAHFJT010000020.1 GCA_023245695.1 Candidatus Peregrinibacteria bacterium
ATGAGCATTTCACTCCTATTTTCCAAACTGCTTAGCGGAATATTTTTCCACTCTATTTTAAATCCTAAACTTTCTACATACTCCACAAGAGATGCATTGTCCCTTGCTCCATGTTCCGAAAATAGCTCATCAAACCCGCGCATCGGCTGATTAAGAATAACGAATCTGCCACGCGGTTTGAGGTATTTTTCGCAAGCCCCTAGCACTTTTCTGTAATCCACGTAGTTCAGTACTTCCGAAAAAACCATCATATCGACTTGTCGCTTTTGTTCTTCCGTACATGCCTCTTTCCCGGTTCTAACGCCAAGAAATATTGCAGCCTTCTGAATTGCGGATCGGGCGGCTATCGAAGTCTCATTCGCAATTTCTTCGATATCAAGCCTGAGGTGGAGTGTGTAGAGTATCTCTTCTTCCTCACCATGGAGATCTATACTGATGACCTTCGCGATACCTGGAAAATAGTGGCTCACCGGATCTTCGCCACTTCCTACATCCACGAGCGTCTGGCCCCACACATTTATTCCTATTCCATCAAATAACTCTGCAAAAATTGCCCGTTTTTCCCTTGTGGAGTACTTATTTCCCCAGTGTTCACGCCACTGGTCAGCTTTTATGTGATAGGAGTGCTGCGTATTCATGGAGCGTGTTTATTCCTTTATTCCTCGATAGACGCGACGAAGAGCAACTCCCATGTCGAATCTCATGTCTACCGTCCTCGCTCCTTTTTGAATAGCCTCAATAGCATAATACGGACTTGTTACACATTCGGGTGGATTTATTTTATCCATAGAGGAGGGAGTGACTTAAGGCTAAGTTTTTACTATAATACTTTTCTTGTTTATTGCAATCTTTCTGATAGCACGGTGAACTAAAGCTGGTGAGCTTGGTTATGACTGACAATCGTGGTGAAAACTGTCGGAAAACGCGAATGGCGGCCACAATCAGGGCCTGTGTACTGGCGGAGAGAGAGAGATTCGAACTCTCGCTAGGGTCGAAACCCTACTACAGGATTAGCAATCCCGCCCCTTCAGCCACTTGGGTATCTCTCCACGTTGTGTGTGCGCCTATGCGCGGCCGACCTGCCAATCTCTGCTTTGAATGAACGTTTTTGGGCACCAGATGTGGGCCAAAATGCAGAGGGATTGTAGTGGATTCCGAAAAGGTTGTCTAGGTTCGGATTGGTCTCGCTTCTTGCGCATGCTAGGATGAAGGTAACATTCTCACTCACTCCCTATGGACATCTCGCTCATTGAACTCATCAAAGCTGCTACTTTAGGCATCGTGGAAGGCGTGACGGAGTTTCTTCCGATTTCATCGACAGGGCATTTGATTGTCGCGGGGGATCTTTTGAATTTTACGGGGGAGCGAGCGAAGACATTTGAGATTTTTATTCAGCTGGGATCAATCTTGTCGGTCGTGTGGCTTTTTCGACGGAAAATCTTTGACTTCACGGAGGGCTGGATGACGTTTTGGACGAAAATTCTCGTGAGCTTTTTGCCGGCAGCACTTGCTGGTCTGATGTTTCACTCGTATATTAAGGATCATCTTTTCACGGTATACACGGTATCGCTTGCGCTCATTGGAGGTGGGATCGTCATGCTGGGGATTGAGGCTTATGTGAATAAAAGGGGGACGGGGAACGGGAGCTCATCTTCTCGCGCAAGGGGATCTAGGGAGCTTCGCTTCGATGATGCTCTATGGATTGGTGTGTCGCAGGTGCTTGCGCTGGTACCGGGTGTGTCACGATCGGGTGCGACGATTATGGGGGGACTTTGTTTGATCTTTTGAAGAGCCGTGCCAGCCTTCACAGCAGCGATGCGCTCATGCTTGGCGTGGGATTTGTGTTTGCGTTTGTGAGTGCGCTGATCGCGATCAAGACGTTTATGAAATTCATCTCGACCCACTCCTTCCGAGGATTCGCGTGGTATCGAATTATCCTGGGCGTCCTCCTTCTCGTGCTATTCGAGATGGGAAAGGTCGGGATTGCTTGATGGACGTATATTTTTTTGCGTGATCAGGTAGGCGATGATCACGACCAGGGCGATGACTCCTATTAATACGAATGTCTGTGAAATGTGACGGATGTATTTCGTGAAGTTGTAGACAAAAAATACGTATGATAGCGACCAGAGCGCTGAGGCGATCGCTGTGAGGAAGGTGTACTTTTTGAGCTCCATGCCGGAGGTCCCGGCCACGAACGACGTGAGGGGCCGAAGGGTTCCCACGAGTTTTCCGATAATAATGGTGATGGCGCCGTACTTGTGAAAAAACTGATGAGTTTTGTTGAGAACTTTCTGATACTTGTGAGTCTGTTTTGTAATGTATACGTTGCCTTTCCTTCCTAAATAGTAGCTCGACATATCTGCCAGAAATCCTCCGAGACCCGCGGCTACCAAAAATAAGGGAATGAGATGTTCTTTGATCGCAAAGCCTGCTGCGCCGAAGAGCAGCACGGTTCCTGGCATGATGAAGCCAATAATAGCGAATGACTCCAGGTAGGCAATGACAAATACGAGCAGAGAAAAACCGATCTCGAGACTCTGAGTATGATGAAAGAAATGATTAATGAGCTGTGTAAAAGGATTCATAACACGTATCTATGGAATATCAAATATGGAGCGACCGTCCAAAATCCTTCAACCATTTTTTGTGCATTTTGTGCGAGGGGACCATCTCTTCGACCTGCACCCAAAATCGTTTCGAGTGATTCATGTGCATCGTGTGCGAGAGTTCGTGTGCGATGACGTAATCAATGATGTCGAGCGGTGCCATGATCAGCCGCCAGTTGAGATTGATGTTTTTCTGTCGGCTACACGAACCCCAGCGTGTCTTGGCGCTCGAGAGCTTGAGAACTTTGTAGGTGAGATTATGCCGCTTACTGTAGTACTCCAAGCGTTGGGTGAAGATTCTTCGCGCCTCTTGGCGATACCACTTCTCCAGGAGCTCTTTTCCCTGTTTTACGCTCGATGTCGCGATCCGGAAGGCGTTTTCAAAGCGGACGGAGGGTCTTTTGCCTGGGATCGGTGAACTGAGTTCGAGCGGATACTCTTCGCCAAGCACCAGGAACTTGGCGCCGTTCTGGAAGCTGCGCGTCGTAATCTGGGGCATTTTGGCAAAACTCTTCTGCTGTTTCTCAATCCAGGACTGCATTTTCTTCACAAAACTCCGTATCTGGAAGCTGAGTGTGAAGATGGGAGCGCGCACGACGATCGACCCATCCCGATGGACCTGGAGGGAAAGGGTTTTTCTCTTTGAACGGATAACTTTGCACGTGATAGGCATATGCTTCTATACTACCACAATGGCTTATTTGAAGCTATATCATCGATTCCTGTTGACTTTTTACAACTGTTGGTCGTACACTGGTCTCGTAAGTTTTCCTTCTAGTGTGCGTTTTCGTTAGCCGTAAGCTTCCTTCTTCCAGAAAGAGCCCAGGGTCCAAGAAACTGATCTTCTAGAAGAAAAAGGTCGGCTTACATTTTATTTCCCACTTTTTCTAAAGTATTATGGCAAAGAAACTCTTCGTAGGAAACTTGTCCTACGGTACAACAGATGACTCTCTCCGAGATCTTTTCTCACAGGCAGGAACTGTTGAAACAGCTGTTATTATCATGGATCGAATGTCAGGCCGTTCAAAGGGCTTTGGCTTCGTTGAAATGTCAACAGAAGAGGAAGCTGCTAAGTCAGTTGAAATGTTCCACAACCAGGAGGTTGACGGACGACGCATCATCGTAAATGAGGCTCGACCAATGGAACCACGTTCAAATGGCGGCGGTAACGGAGGCGGACGACGCTTCCCACCTCGAGAACAGCGAGAATCTTGGTAATATCTCCGCAAGGAATATTCCGTAGATTTTCACTGGTGATTCACTCGTGAATTCGAAAGGGCGACCCGAAAGGGTCGCCCTTTTTTGTTGTGGTATACTATTTTCACTATGCGTATCATTCTTGCTTCGCAATCACCGGCTCGACGGGAGCTCATGAAAAAGCTTTCTCAAAAAATGGGGTTTCATGTGAAGTTTCAGACGAGCGACTATCCGGAGGACATGCGTGCATACAAACAAGCATGGCGACTCGCGGAACACTTAGCCCTTGGAAAGGCGCGGCATCTGGCGACCCAGCTTGCGAAAAAATTTCCGAGTGCGATTATTATCGGTGCTGATACGTTCATAACGTGTGGACGTGACAAACATGGACAGAAAAAAATTGGCAAGCCAACATCGATCGCTGACGCGAAGCGAATTATTCGCTCTATGAGCGGCAAAATCATTGGTGTCTACAGTGGACTCGCGGTGGTTTCTACGGATACACGTGGAGATATTGTTCAGGAAGAGGTGACGTACGCGCTCACGCGACTGTGGGTGAAGCGCATGAACTCTGAGGAAGTAGACAGACTCGCGCATCAAAAAAATGCGCTCAAAATTTCTGGTGCATTTTCTATCGAAGGCGAAGGTGGCAAGATGATCACGCGGATCGACGGCGACTATGACAATGTCATTGGACTGCCCATCTTTATCCTTGAGGCGATACTCACGCGCTACGGTATGAGATCGGTGTAGACAATCAGCCGCTGACTATACGTATGCGCTTTACTATCCCAGGTTCCATTGCAGGTGATCATATTGAGGTGCGATGATGAGCTCTTGCCAAAAATTTCATCAATAGGTGCATCACGATATCCGTAGGCGACTTTTCGCGCGACCCGAAAGTGTCGAGTGACATCCTTGTCGTCAGTAATGTAGACATCGTCGCCCACATTGATTTTGCTCAAACTGGTGAAGACTCCATAGCGACTCGTGAAGGTATCGAGATGGCCCGCTAGAACCGCGTTTCCTGCCTCTCCTGGGCGTGCACCGCCCTTATACCACGCGACGTTCATTCCGTTACTTGGAGCCTGCATTTGGCCCGCTGCATTCGTTCCTACGTACTCAATGGGCGCGTTTACTCCAATACCTGGAATCTTGACGCGTGTCGGGAGACCAATGGCGGAAGTATCCGATGTGCGCTTTGGTGATCCGCTGGATGGCGTCGGTATACTTACACTCAATGATGCGGTATCGGGTGCTGCGATGTCTGATGCGGCTGCAATACCTGCACTTCCCCCGATTCTTTCCTGGAGAACCGGAAGACCGGAGTCTCCCACAATGAGGAGGACTCCGGTGATAGCAAACAGTGTGGTTGCGATAATGAGGATGGTTTTTTGTTGCATTCTAGGGCAAAGGACATTAAATAATGATTCTCACTGCTGCTTCTTCCATTTCATACTATCTCTTAAGCTTCTTCTCTTGTTCTTGCGAGAAGAGACTGATACCAACGATTCCGAGGAAGGCAGCCATCGCGATGAGTGCGGATACTGTCATTCCTAGACCGTTGTTTGCGCTGTCTCCGCCTTCACCTGTTGCAGGGAGTCCTGTGACGCCGCCTGTTGCTGGTGGTGGTGGAGGTGGTGGATTCTGAACGGTAGCTACGTTTACAATGACGGTAGCTGTGTCTGTATCTCGCACTTCGACTCCGGCTCCGATACCTCGTACTGCTCCAATGTTTGTAACGCTTTCCGAAATGTTTGCGTTACACTGGAAGTTCCAAGTTTCGTTGAAGTCGAGCCATCCATTGCCGTTTGCATCTCCGCTGATGTAGTTGACTGGAGCACACTTGTTGTCGGTAACAATGATGTTGCTCAAGAGAACATTACCACGGTTTGTGACGGCGAAGTGGTAGGTAACTGGTCCGCCTCCGACAGCAAGTGATGATGGGCTAGCCATCTTTTCAAGATGAATAGCTGGCGTATTTGCTGGTGGTGGTGGAGGTGGTGGATTCTGAACGGTAGCTACGTTGACGGTAGCTTGGGCTCCATCGATCAAGATAAATCCATTCGTTACACTTCGTGCAATTGCGATATTTGTCGTGGTAGTCGTAATATTCTGAGTACATGTGTACTTCCAAACTTCACCTGGGTTGACCTTGTTGTCACCATTCACATCACCACTCTGGTATGTGACTGGAGAACATTTGTCATCAGCAATTGAGATATTTGTAAGTGCTGTATTACCTGGTGCTGTGAGGAAATATGAGTATGTCACAGATCCGCCTCCAATTGGAAGGGATGTTACGCTTGCTGATTTCTCGAGATTCATTCGGATATCCTGAACTGGTGTTTCGTTTACAAAGACCGTGAGTGATGCTGAGCTTGTGACGTTCTGGTTATCAGATGTTCCATGAGCTATGGCAGTATTTGTTGTCGTAGCTGAAATATTCTGGGTACATGTGAACTTCCAAACTTCGTTTGTATCAAGCTTTGCGTCGCTATTCATATCTCCACTCTGGTATGCAGGTGACGAACACTTGTCATCAGAAACTGATACGTTTGTAAGTGGAACATTTCCGTTGTTGTTGACCCAATATGTGTAGGTCACTGATCCGCCGCCTGCTGGAAGAGAGCTCACACTTCCTGTCTTCACGATGTGAATAACTGGATTTGGTGTTGGGCCTGGTGGTGGAGGTGGTGGAAGTTCTCCAACCTTAACGGTTGCCTGTGCTGTATCCCAGATTGTTGCTTTCTTGTTCGTGCTCAATGCTTTTACGGTATTTGTCGTTGTCTGTGTGAGTGTCTGGTAGCAAACATATTTCCAAATTTCGTTGATATCGAGCTGGCTATTGGCATTTGCATCACCGCTCTGGTAGGTAACCGGAGCGCACTTATCGTCGCTGACGACGATGTTATTGAGTGGTGCTGTGCCTCCATTTGACACACTGTAATTATAGACGACGGTTCCGCCGGCTGCTGGAAGTGTGGTTGGTGTAGCGGTCTTTGCGACCTTGATCTGATAGAGTGGCTTTGGTGATGGAAGGTCATCGACTTTGACCGTCAACGTATCTTCACCATAGACAATCTTTCCCTGATTTTTCGCCTGAACTTTGACGATGTTTGTTGTGCTCTGTGTAAGTGTCATCATGCAGGTGTACTTGAACGTCTCTCCGACATCGAGAATACTGTCATGATCCGTATCACCTCCGGCGAACTTCATGTCAGTACACTTATCATCAGTGATGGTTGTGTCATAGAGCGGAACGTTTCCCTGGTTAGATACCATATAGGTATACGTCACTGATCCGCCGTTTGCTGGGAGTGATGTAGGATCGGCGCTCTTAACGACCTTGATGCCTGGATCTGCAGCTGGAACTGTTACCGTAACTTTGTCAGTATCAGTAACTACTTTGTCATTTGGCTGGATGCTCTTTACGAACACCGTGTTTATTGTCGTCTCTTTCAAATTCATCGTACACTTATACTTCCAGAATTCCCCAACGTCGAGGATGCTGTCAGCATTTGTATCTCCGCCTGCGAAACTGATTGGAGAACATTTATCATCACTGATCGAGATGTTGTGCAGTGACGTATTGCCCGTGTTGGTAACAACATAGGTATAGGTCACTGATCCACCCTCGACTCCGAGAGTTGCTGGATCAGCGCTCTTTTTGACTTTAATACCAAGCTCTTCCTGTGGTGGTGGGGGAGGTGGTGGAAGTTCTCCAACCTTAACGGTCACTTCTTCCGTGTGAGAAACCCACTTTTGGCCATGACGACCTTTGGCTGTAGCCGTATTAGTGGTTGTCTCGGTCAAATTCTGAGAACATGAATAGTGCCATGTCTCATTCGTATCAAGTTTTCCATCGCTATCAGTATCTCCGTTCAAAAAGACAACTGGTGAACATTTGTCATCCGTAACAGATATGTCACTCAATGGAACATTTCCATCATTGAAGACGAAAAAGTTATACAAAACAGAACCGCCTCCTGCCGGAAGCTCTGAGGGTGATGCCGACTTTTCCATGTGAATGCCTGGATCCGGATTTTGAATATCCGAATTATCGGTGTTACCCGCGAACGCACTCAGAGGCGACAGCAAAGCCACAGCCGTCAAACTCGCGAAGGCGAGTGCGTGCCGTGTCTTTTGCCATACGATCTTTTGTGTAGTCATATGCTGTAAGTTAAGAAATAGAACTCAAGATAGCATGTATATTTATGTTGTACAAAAAATTGTATAAATACAGATTAAGGCGGTATGCTTATATGCCATATCTTGTCTTTCTTCAGCTATTTTTAACGATTTATTGTTTCTCTTAAAATTGTGTAGCAATTTACTGTACACTTTTGTTTACTGCTGACTAGTCGAACTGCCGCATGCAAAAAAGCCGCTTGTAGTTTCACAAAACGAGCATAAGCATAATTTTACCATGGCAATCTATTATGCCACGGTACTTTTTGGGTGACGTTAGCTCCAGTCTATGGTTATCTTTCCGTGAGAGGCAAGATACGCGTTCGCCTGACTGAAATGCTTATTGCCAAAAAAACCACTGTAGGCAGAGAAGGGAGACGGGTGTGCCGAGGAGAGAACGAGATGTTTTTGCTTGTCGATTTTGGCACCTTTCTCTTGCGCATATCGGCCCCAGAGCATAAAGACGAGATTGGATTTCTTGTCGGACAGGAGCTGGATAATCCGGTCCGTAAACTCTTCCCAGCCCTGTTTCTGATGTGAGCCGGCGTGCGCGTGCTCCACCGTGAGCGTGGCATTAAGAAGCAGAGCGCCTTGCTTGGCCCAGCGATCGAGATTGCCATTTTTCTGTACCTTTTTTCCGAGGTCTGCCTCTATTTCCTTGAAGATATTTTGAAGTGATGGCGGAAGCGTGACGCCGTCGTTTACGGAGAAAGAAAGCCCATTGGCCTGCCCCTTTCCGTGATACGGATCTTGTCCGAGAATCACCACTTTGACGTCGTCAAATGGACACATGTCAAACGCGCGGAAGATGAATTTTGGTGGTGGATAAATTACTTTGGATGCGTACTCTTTTTTGACAAAGGTGATGAGCTTCTGGAAATATTCTTTCCCAAACTCGTCCACGAGGTGCTCTTTCCATGATGGCTCTATTTTGATATCCATGGGACAAGTATAAATGGTTATCGCTGGTAGAGGTAGATCTTGAAATTTTTTTCGAGCGTGCTGATTTTCGATGGCTCCAAGCCCTCAATTGGCCAGACGTAGGTGATCATTTTTGCACCTGGCCTGAGTTCTTTGGTGAATTTTTCTTTGAGTTCCGTGTGAATTTTTGGCATGAGAAATGAGTAGACGATGTCGGCGTTGTGGAGATTTTTTGTGAGGGCATTTCCGTAGTAAATATGAATGCGGGAGCGATGTGGGCTAACGAGTCGTCGTGTGTGTGCGAGGATGTATGGAAGGAGTGAGAGCTCATATCCGATAGCCTGTACATTCGTATTTGCGGCTGCCGCTGCGAGAAGGAGGCGTCCATCGCCACAACCCAGGTCGATCATCGTTTGGTTCGGCTGAATATCTGCGAGCTTGATGAAACGCTCGACGTCATTGGCCTTTGTGGGCACCCACGGCGCGCCCTTGAGGCCTGCGTAGGTGAAAGTGAGGAGGAGGAGAAAGATGATGGTGAAGAGGAGTGGGGGCATAGGAGAGGACTGTTGTGGTTTTGTGAGAGTTATTTCACCATTTTGAGGACGGTGTTCCAGTTGCGCGTGGTGAGGGATTTTCCAAACTCTTTTTCGAGGATATTCATCACATCGGTCGAGCGCATATCCGGCGTAACGGTAAGGACGTAAATAATCTCCCTATCAGTAAGTTTGAGAATCTGGAAATTTTTGTCGGGAGAGATGTAGGGGACTTTGAATGTTGGGGATTTTGCTTTTGGGGTGTCGACGAGAAATGTTATGTAGAGGCGGGTTTCTGGAGTAACGTTGATTTTTTTGAATGGATCTTCGGCGATGAGTTTCTCAATATCTTCGCGGGTACGCAGATGGGTCTTGATAGGGAATCCGAAGGTTTTTTCGAGCTCTGTTTCGATGGTTTTGGTGAGGGAGGTGAGGGTCGTTTTTTGCGAAGGTGGTACGTCGAAAATAATATTTCCTGTATTGAGAATGGTCTTTGTGTTTTTGAAGCCCATTTTTTCAAACATCTTCTTGAGGTCAGCCATCGGCACCTTAGCATTTCCACCAACGTTGATCCCGCGTAGGAGGGCGATGTACGTAGATGATGCGGCTGGAATGGCTTTTTTTGGCATACGCGAAGCTGGAAAATGTAAGAAAAGTGTAAGGAATTATTTAGGAAAATGAAAGAGGTTTGTTATGAGCGGCTGATACAATAAACATTACTATTGAATAATAGTGCCATGAATTGTGCTTTACAAATGTAGCTACATTTTTGTATAATGTAACCCTTATATCCTTATGTCACAAAAAGAAAAACTTCTTAAGAAGTTTTTGGCACGGCCCGAATCACTGAGATGCGTGGAACTCATATGTATCCTTTTGGACTTAGGATTCCAGCATATACCCGCTAAGGGGAGCCATCAGAAATTTAAACATCCACACATTGTGTATGATCTTGTTATTTCGATTCATAATCATAAATGCAAAGATATCTATAAACGTAAGGCCTTAAATTTTATTAAAACTCACTTTTCTCTATGAAAAAAGCTGCTCATTTTTTTCTTACTATTGGCCGACAAAAATACTTCTTCAGTCTCGAACTAGGACCAAAAGAAACGCTTGTGCACTGTGAGGCTGCAAAAATTCATCAAGAATTTCTCAATGAGGATATTCCGGCTTTGCTTTTCGATTTAGGAAATCTCATTATTGCCGAAAAGGAGTACATGAAGAAAAAAGATCACATTATCCGCTTTCGTATTACTTCAAAGGATAAAAACTCGATTGAGAAACGAGCCTTCAAGAAAGGATATACCTCTATTTCTGGGTATCTGAGGGACCTGGCGATGAAAGCTTGAAAATGGAACGGGAGCGGGCGGCCACAAGCAGAGCTTGTGTGCTGGCGGAGAGACAGGGATTCGAACCCTGGAGACGCTTGCGCGCCTAATAGTTTTCAAGACTATCGCCTTCAACCACTCGGCCATCTCTCCATATTCTAAGCATACTTCAGCATATTTGCCTGGAGATTATACCAAGGGTGGGGGAATTTGCACGCCGAAATTTGAAGCCGAATTAGATGAGTGTCACGCCTATTCCCTGGATGTGCGCCACCATTTCCTGGTGGTGAAGATCCACGATTTTTCGGGTGTCCGGCTTTGAAGATGAGGCCAGCCCTCTCAATCGTTCAAAAATAGCCGTTACGCCTGTGGGCGTTCGTGGGGCTTGCTGCGGGGATACTACTTCATCTTCTGCTTCGGAACGAAGGGTTTCTCTATCCATAATAGATATGGGTGAAGAAATAAAAAGTAGGGGTTGTAGGGAAGTTCTTTTAATCTCTTACATCTCTTCGGGGACTTCGATTCCAATCAGTTCGAGACCTTCTTTGAGAATGGTTTTTGTCGCTTCTGTCAGCTGGAGACGATGGTTGCGGAGCGACTCGGATTCGGCCTGGAGAACGGGGACCTCATGATAAAAGGTGTTGAAAACCTTCGCTGTTTCGTACAGGTAATTCGTGATGATATTTGGACGATACTCCTCTGCTGCTCGGGATACAATCTCAGGGAACTTGACGAGTTGGTGAGAAAGTTGTGTTTCGGAGGGGGCGAGCGCAAGCGATGACGAAGTCGAGCTTGTCCCCGAGTCCTGTTCCGATGTGGCAATAGCATCAAAAAGGGTGAACTGCTTGTCGCCGCCTTTCTTTTTTCGGTTCGTTTTTCGGTAGCCGCCTTTCGGAGGATGCTGTTGGCGCGGGCGCAGGTGTACTGAAGGTACGGCGCGCTGTTGCCATCGAGGGAGAGCATCTTGTCCCAGCTGAAGA
>JAHFJT010000139.1 GCA_023245695.1 Candidatus Peregrinibacteria bacterium
ATGCCGAGACATAGCCGTTATCGAACTGCATACCCTCGACCACTTCCTTGGAAAGTCCCATACCCTGAGACTCCTCCACCGTGATCACACCATCACTTCCCACCATCGAAAGCACCTCAGCGATGAGCTCACCCATCTCTTTGTTCTGTGCAGAAACAGTGGCAACCTGAGCGATCATTTCCTGAGAATCCCCAATCTTCACCGCCATCTTTTCAAGTTCAGCGACGACCTTTTCCATCGCAAGCTCCATGCCCTTTCGGAGCTGCATTGGATTCGCACCAGCCGTAATATTTCGAATACCTCCCTCGATCATCTTCCATGCGAGAAGCGTCGCGGTCGTCGTACCATCACCAGCAATATCGTTGGTCTTGGTCGCGGCCTCTTTCACGAGCTGCGCACCCATATTTTCAAACGGATCCCGGAGCTCAATCTCCTTCGCAATCGTCACGCCATCATGCGTGATCACCGCCGATCCATACTTCTTATCGAGACCCACATTTCGTCCCTTTGGACCAAGTGTAATACACACGGTCGTCGCAAGTTTTCGCACACCCTCGAGCAATTTTGCCCGTGCCTCATCAGCGAATAAAATCTGTTTTGCCATAGTTCTGAAAAATTAGAAATGTATAAGAATGTATAACTTTGTATAAGCAGCGAATTTATTCAATAATCGCCAACACATCACCCTGATTCAAAATCAAAAGCTCCTGCCCCTCGATCTTCACCTCACTCGGACCATACTTGGAAAAAAGAATCTTGTCTCCGACCTTCACGTCCATCGAGAGTCGCTTGCCATCATCCGTCATTTTTCCCGGACCTACCGCTACCACCTCACCCATCTGCGGTCGCTCCTTTGACGCCGTGGACGGAATAAAAATACCAGACTTCGTCTGAGTCTCCTGGACCTCAGCCTTCACGACGATATGATCGTCCGTTGGTTTGAGCTTCATGTTCATAGAAATAAGAAGTTAGGGATAAGAATATATGTCTAAATTAGCACTTGGTATTTTAGAGTGCTAATTCGATCTGATCAAGGGCAAAAACAGCTTCCTCTACGCCTCCTCCAGGCCTTTAATGTCCAGCTTCTTCATCTGGAGCATGGCTTTCATGACGCGCTGAGCTTTTGCGGGATCCGGATCTCCGAGAAGTTTGTTCAAAACAGCCGGCACGATCTGCCAAGAAACACCGTACTTATCTTTGAGCCAACCACACTGCTCAGACGCTTTGTCGGCGGAAAGTTTTTTCCAGAAGAAATCGATCTCCTCCTGCGTCTCGCAACTCACCATAAATGATGTCGCTTCGGTGAAGGTAAATTTGTGATCCATGCTGCTCTCCATACCGATGAACTGGTAGCCATTCACGGAGAACTCGGCGTACTTCACCGCGCCCTCTTTATCCCCTTCTCCTGCCTCATATCGAGAGATCTTGGCAACACTGGAGTTCGGAAAAACAGACGCATAAAAATTCATCGCCTCCTCAACCTTTCCAAAGTTCGCGCCGGTGAACATAAGTGCCGGTGAGATTTTCTGAGTACGATCGTCGAGATTCAACTGCCAAGAAACGCCAAACTTATCGGCAATCCACGCGTACTTTTTGCTGAATGGATACTCTTGAAGGGGCATCAAAACCGATCCACCCTCAACAAGCGCATCGTACAACTTCTGAACTTCTTCTTGGGTTTTGCAACCCACAAACCAGGAAATCGACGGAGTGAACTTGAAGATCGGACCGCCATTCAAAGCGCCAAACGATTGACCAGCAATCTGAAAATCAACCGTCAGCACACTCCCCTCTGGACGTCCAGAAACCTCGGCAGATGCCTTGTCATACCGAGCAACCTTACCAACCTTTGAATTTTCAAACAGCGACACATAGAAATTTACTGCTTCTTCTGCCTGGTTATCGAACCACAAAAATGGCGTAATATTGTTCATAAAAAGAATCTAAAAAGTATAGAAAGAGTATACCAAAAAAGCACCATTTACACTAAGGGCATTTTAAAGACGGATTCGGGTTACCGCATAAAAAGGCTTATTTCACTCTCGGTGCATCAGCTTGGTACTCAATAGCCTCTTCGACAGAAGCAAAACCAAAAGTAGTACATAGGTGATGAAGGGCATTCATGTTTTTAATCATGAGGGTCAAACGAAGAGGTATTTCTATACCCTCCTTTCGTACCTCAATAATAACGTCTGTAATAGCATCAACGAGATTATGTTTGTTTGAAAGAGCATCTTTGAGACGCTGAGTAAACATATCTTTCTGCGTATTATTAAAGATAGTCCCTTGTATTTCAAAATAACGAATAAGTGAAGAGATGAAACCAAGAGGCTGATCCAGCGCATCAAGAGATGATACGAGGAAATTGCGATCCGAGTCGTCGAGCTGAATATAATTGTTACGATCAATCACAGCAACATGTCCATTACCAAGGTCATCCCTGAATACTAAGAAATTTCCAGGATGCACGTCGGCATGAACCTGGCCATCAAAGATCTGCTGAATATAATTTTTTGCAATGACAGAAGCGATCTGCTTACGATCATGATCAACAAGGAGATCTGAACGAACAAGAGTAACGCCATTAATAAACTCTTCGGATTTTACGTACATACTCTCGCTTCCACCGTTTGAAAAAGATTGAGGGATATAGATATCGTATTCATGATGAGACACGGAAAATCCATGATTTTTTTGATGAAACTGCTTGTCCTGATCAAGAAAAGAAGGATAACGAATATCCTCTTCGATCCACTGATGAATATCGCCAACCATCGATCCTGCTATACGATATTTTTCAGGATATAAAATAGAAAGCTTGAGGAACGTCTTCTTCAAAATATCAATCGTCATATTTACCTGCATCAGAGCATTTGGATTCAGCACCTTCACAACACGCTTTGAGCGATCAATCATTTCAACAAGATACACCGACAAAAGTGATCCACCGCCTATACGTTTAATAACTCGAATCGCCTCTTGTGGAAAGGCTGGCCACTCACGACAAATAGTCTCATACGCCGTAAGCTTAGATTGACCATCCACATTATCATACACATCTTG
>JAHFJT010000140.1 GCA_023245695.1 Candidatus Peregrinibacteria bacterium
AGGAAGTTTCCTACATTCACGCGGAGGGATTCGCCGGTGGAGAACTCAAACACGGACCGATCGCCCTCATTAGCAAAGGTACTCCTTGCATCGCACTCGTAGCGAACGACGAAACCAAAAAAGCCATTCTCAGCAACGCCATGGAAATCAAAGCCCGTGGAGGATTTATTATCGGAATTGCACCGGAAAAAGATCCGGTTTTTGACTACTGGATTCGTGTCCCAGACGTCGGCGCCGCCTCCCCTCTCATCAACATCATCCCAGTCCAGATCCTCGCCTATCATCTCGCCCTGCTCCGCTCCAATAACCCAGATATGCCAAGAAATCTGGCCAAGAGCGTGACGGTGAAGTAAGAAAAATCAGGTAACAGAATTACAACTCCACATCTTGAACAATAGGTCCAAGTTCTTTTTTAATATCGCTCAAAATATCCCTCACAACGGAATACTCATCGATCGGTGCATCAAATCCACGAGAGAACGCATTTTCAAATAAAACTTTTTTACGATCAACATCTCCCGGGAATGAAAAGCCATTCCTCATGAAACTTTTCATACGAGCATTTTCACCAGCAACATCGTCCACAATCGACGTATTTTCAACATCAATTACATTAAGTTTTGGAGTTTCGCTATGTGAAGGTACAAGATCATACAACACATGTCGCAAGAGAAAATCGCTGTGCTGCAACCCCTCGACCTCCTTAAGTCGAAGAAGCTTCCCCATACGCGTAATAAAATCGAGACGACCCATACGGCTTTCCAATCGACTCATACCAAATGGCCTAAAAGCTCCACTCAAAGTCTGATCTCCCGTAACTCCCGCTACAAAATTCATGAAAATCTGATACTGATCATCGATACCGATAGGTTGCGGAGATCCAATTTTTATATCATCCGCGGCAGTATGGTGACTCAACACGCGTTCCCAAACATGAAGTGCCACAAATTCACGCAAAGAATTAATAGGGTTTCTACGAGGCTTTACTTTACATAAAATCGCCTCTCGGGGGAGGAGGGTGATATTTGAACTCTTCTTTTTATTAGGATTAAAGTCACTAAACTCCCCAACAGGAAAGAGGTTACTATCGCCGAGAAGAAGAGTTGAAGCTGTTTTCATAGGGGACAAAATAAAACAAAACTAAAATTAAGTCAATAGCATACCTATGAATCAAAGCTAAAATATGGTATAATAAAGAAGAGAAAAAATACATATGCTTCACAAAAACACAAAAATCGTCTGCACCCTCGGACCCGCGTCCAATAATCCCAAAATACTCGAAAAGATGATTCGGGCCGGTATGAATGTGGCGCGACTGAACTTCTCGCATGGCACCTACGACGAGTACGCGAAAATGATCACCATGATTCGGACCGTGAGCAAAAAACTCAAGACGCCGATTGCCATTCTCCAGGATCTCCAGGGACCAAAAATTCGTATCGGAGAAGTGCCAAAGGACGGGATCGCAATCAAGAAAGGTGAAGTGGTCATCCTCTCAACCGCCCACAAAAGCTACGCGACCAAAAAGAGCCAAAAGAAAATCGTTTTCACAAAAATCTTCCCAGTTCAGTTCAAAGACCTCCACAAAGATGTCACCACCAAAGACACCATCCTCATCGAAGATGGCCTCATCGAACTCACGGTCACCCAGGTCAAAGGCCGCGCTATATCTTGCCGAGCCGAAACAGACGCCGTGATTCAGGCGCACAAGGGTATTAACGTCCCAACCGCGTCTCTTTCAGCCGACCCTCTCACGAGCAAAGATCTCAAAGATCTCGCATTTGGACTCAAGCACGACGTGGACTATGTTGCGCTGTCTTTTGTACGACAAGCCAGCGACGTGATCCGTCTCAAAAAGCTCATCCATGCCAAACGCTCTTCCGCAAAGGTCATGGCGAAAATAGAGCGACATGAAGCCGTCAAAAACCTCGAAGAGATTGTCGAAGCCTCTGACGCAATCATGGTCGCACGTGGCGATCTTGGCGTGGAGATCCCAGCCGAGAACGTACCAATTGTGCAGAAACGAACCATTCTCCTCGCAAATATCTATGGAAAGCCGGTCATCACCGCGACCCAAATGCTGAACTCGATGATTGAGAACCCGCGAGCAACGCGAGCGGAAATTTCCGATGCTGCGAATGCCGTCTTTGACCACTCAGACGCCCTCATGCTGTCGAACGAAACAGCCGTCGGAAAGTACCCAGTAGAGGCAGTAGAAACGCTCGCACGAGTTGCCCATGCCACCGAAGAAAATCTTCAGAAATACGAGCACCTGCTCCCTTTCAAAAAAGACGCCTTCGACATGAAGACCTCAAACGCCACCTGTCTTAACGCCGTAAAACTCGCTCTTGATATCAAAGCTAACGTCATCGTCGCGGTATCTCTCAGCGGCTATACCGCTCAGCACATCGCGAAACATCGCATCTATACACCGATTATCACCATCACCACCTCAGAAAAAGTTCGGAATCAGCTCGCACTCGTCTGGGGACTTAACGATATACTCGTGAAAAAGATCAACTTCAAGCACACAGGGCAAGACGTCACCAAACTTCTCCTCAAGTCCCACATGGTAAAAAAAGGCCAAGAGATCGTCACGGTGGTGAATGCGAGCAAAGACGAAAACTTCATCACGACGACTTCAGCGTAGAAAATAAAGAACCAGATCCTAAGCTCGTTCCATTTGCGACGAAGCAGATTTTTCCGTATACTTTCAGCGAACAAAACCTCTCTCGTATGCGCATTTTAGGAATCGATCCCGGCACGGCACTGACAGGATATGCTATCGTCGATACGATCGGTAGTCAGCTCATCGTGCGCGATCTTGGCTGCATCACGACCGCCAAGCACACTCCTCAGGCAAAAAAACTGGTGGAGATTTCTGAGAGTCTCAATGAGCTTATCACCATGTGGAGTCCGCAAGAGATAGCCATCGAAAAGCTTTTCTTCGCAAAAAATGTCACCACGGCCGTCACGGTCGCGCAGGCCCGCGGCGTCGTCCTCCACGAAGTTCAAAAACGAGGACTCCCCCACGAAGAGTACACACCAAAAGAAA
>JAHFJT010000021.1 GCA_023245695.1 Candidatus Peregrinibacteria bacterium
GGAAGAGCAAAATAGTATTCAGACGGAAGTAGATGGTAGAAAGCATGAGTGCCAAGCCGTATGGAAGCGCTTTGATAAACACCTCTCGAATGAGCTTCCAGTCGAAACGGTAGCGGATTTCGGTGAGTTTTCGCGTGTACCACCAGGTGCAGAGGAGCATGCCGGCGTTTCCAATAATGCCTGCGGCTACGACGTGATAAAAACCGGTTGAAGGATCTTTCGTAAATGCTACGAGCACCACGTAGGCGACGTAGGCGATGGAGATTATTTTTCCGACGACGAGGGCGATAGCGGACTCGCGCATTCGATAGTGGACCTGCAAGATAGAGGTGAGGGTGCCGTTGAGCAGCGCGAGAAGCACCGTGACGGATGCGATCGCGACACCGATCGAGACGCCACTTCCGGCGTGTTCCGGCATCAGGACAGGAATCAGGAAACCGGCGATGATGGCGAGAAGCATGGCAAAAATGCCGACGAACGTTCGAATGGTGAGCACATTTCCAAGTAAGACTGGAATGCGGGACTCGTCTTTCGACATTTCACGAACGGCGACGGTGTAGAGGCCGAGGTCGGCGACGATGCCGAAGACCGCTAAAAAATCATAAATGAAGTTGTAGTTTCCGTATTGTTCTTGGGAAAAGTAGTGCGTGAGCAACTTAATCACCACGACGCTCAACAACCCCACCAGGAGTTTTCCAACGAACTGCGAGACAGTACTTCCCAGAATTTTTCGCGCGGTCGACATGTACTGAAGCTAGAATATAGCTTGTCTACTCTAGCCTTCCCGGTGCTTTTTTTCAATCAATATGGTAGAGTTTGGCCGCCAAAACCAACCTTTATGTACGAAGTCAAAGCACAACTCGACACTCTCCAGACACAGATCTCTACGGCGCTGAAGGCGATCGATCTTGACGAAAAACGTCAACGGATTACTGAATTAGAAGTTCAGATGCAGGAACCGGATTTTTGGAATGATCAGAAGCGCGCACAAGACATCAGCAGAGAGGCGAGCCACGCGCGGACTTTTGTAGACAAGTGGGAGCAGCTGCAGAAAGACCTTCGGGAACTCACAGAGCTCGCGCCAACCATCAATGAAGAAGAGGATCCCGCCTCCGCAAAAGAGCTGACGACGATGGTGGAAAAACTTCAAAAAGATTGGCGCTCGCTCGAAATCCAAACCTTTTTCAATGGCCGATACGATGATCACTCAGCCATTCTTTCGATCCACGCGGGCACGGGCGGTAAAGATGCCCAGGACTTCGCGGATATGCTCATGCGCATGTACTTGCGATGGGCGGAGCGTCACGACGTCAAAGCGACGATCGTAGATCAGTCGGCGGGTGAAGAAGTTGGGCTCAAGAGTGCGACGATTCTCATGCAGGGCGAGTTCGCGTATGGCTATCTGAAAAGTGAAAATGGCGTGCACCGACTCGTGCGGCAGAGTCCCTTCAATGCGAAGGCGTCTCGTGAGACGTCGTTTGTCCTCATAGAAATTCTCCCCGAGATTTCCGATGCGTCCGAAATTGATATCAAAAAAGATGATCTCCGTGTGGACACCTATCGTTCCTCGGCTCCTGGTGGCCAAAATGTGCAGAAAACCGACTCCGCGATTCGCATCACACACCTCCCGACGAACATCGTGGTCTCGTGCCAGACCGAGCGAAGTCAGCTTCAAAATAAGGAAACGGCGATGAAAATTCTTCAGGGTAAGCTCGCGGATATGATGGAGCGCGAGCACGCGAAGACGCTCAGCGACTTGAAGGGCGGAAAGGTCGAGATGTCGTGGGGAAATCAGATACGTTCCTATGTACTCCATCCATACAAAATGGTAAAAGATCATCGTACGGATTATGAGGAGCGAAACGTGGAACCGATTTTGGATGGTGAGATTGATGGCTTTATAGAGGCGTTTCTCAAGCAAGAAAAATAATTTACTTCGCAAAAAATCTTTATGCGACTCCCGATCACTAGCGGCGCGGACAACACAATCTTGAGGACGATTTCGAGTCCGATCAAGGCGATGGACAAAAAACTTCAGAAGCTTATCACGGATATGCACATCACGATGGACGCTGAGGATGGTATTGGGATTGCGGCACCCCAGGTCGGCGTGAATCTGCGATTAGCTTTGGCGAAACTGAATCCGGGCACGAAAGATGAGCTCGTGATCGTCATGATCAATCCAGAAATTCTCACACATACGGACAAAAAAGAGTCGAATGAGGAGGGCTGCCTGAGCCTTCGCGGAAAGTGGGGGAGTGTTCCTCGCTACCAGAGCCTCACGGTGCAGTTTTTCAACAAAAAAATGGAGAAGGTCACACTCGCCTTGAAGGGCTTGAATGCGCGCATTATCCAGCACGAGATTGACCATCTCGATGGGAAATTGTTCATCGATCGGGTGGAGGGAGAGATCCGGCAGGAGTAATTGAGAATTTCCTGCACGTGCATGAAGCTGAGCACCATTGCAATATTTTCCTATTATTTTGCAGTGTTTTTTGTGCCCAGGCATCTAGTGCGGCTCCTCTCTATCATCCTTGCATCCAAAGCTCTCCTGTGGTATAATGATGAGAAATATAAAAACCAACCTCTCTATGAAAACTTCTCTCAAGGCATTCCAGGTACATCCTGCGTTCTCGCTCGTCGCGTCTAAATTTGTTTTTGCTGGTGCAGAAAAAGTTCCGGATAGATCAACAACTCAGCCTTCCGAAACATCTGATAAAACGAAAAACCTTGTCGATGCGCGAAAAAATAAACAAGTAGATGTCGTGAAAAAGAGCATCGGAAAAAACAAAGAAGAACGGGAAAAAATGAAGTGGACCGAGGAACAGATGAAGAAAGTTGCTGAGGCAATTTCAACTCCGGAGAAAAAAGAGACAGTAGAGACGATCCGAAAAGCATTGCTTCACTATGAGCTTGGGAAATACGAGAATCCGAAGGACGAACACCGTGCTGCAGAAATCATGCATAGTATTTCTTTGGCTGTGAAAGCCGGAAAACTGCCTGGCGTGGAAGTTATTTTCCAGGGTGGAACGGATGTCACCCGACACTCGATTGATAAAATCAAGACCGAAGGTGCTGTTTGGCACGCTGCAAAAAAAGAAGCATTCAAAAAAATTATCGCTCTCGGTGACAACCTCACACCAGGCTCCGCAAAAAAACTTCGTGATGATAATCAAAAACTTATTGCCGATTATATCGCTGCAACTGATCCGGATGCATTTGTCGCTTCCCACAAGGACGCTTTTGCAAAAGGTGCGCAGCTCTTCGATCTTGCCCTTGCGTTCCAGCGTGCCGAAAATGCACGACTCGTCTATGATAAGGGAACCATCAATGTCAAACAAGAAAGAGTCTATCTTGATCTCGCGAAAGTGCAGGGCGAGGGCTACCGAAAATCTGGTATCGCGTTGAGTTTTGTACAGGAGAAAGTTGAGCCGCCAAAGCCACCAGCTCCTAAACCACCGGAGCCACCTAAACCAGAACCTAAACCTCAGCCAAAGCCAGAGCCAGAGCCAGAGCCTAAACCTCAGCCAAAACCTCAGGAAAAAGATAAGCCAGCTCCGGAAGAAAGCGCCACTTTTGGGAAAGATGGTATTACTTTTGAGACAGGTGGAATCAAATATATTTTCGATCTCAAAATCGAGCTCAAAGGCAAAGAAAAAGTTACTATCAAACCTTCTGACACACCACTTCAGGGTCATAAGGCACTCCTTTTTCTCATTGATAACAAGCCAGCAGTACGATTTTATTCCAACGATAAAGGCATTATTATTCGTGAACCGCTGAGCAATGTGTATGATATTGCCCAGGACAAGAACACGATTTATTTGCGGTCAATTGGGAAGGTACCTTCTCCAAAACCAGAGGAGCCAGCACCGCTTCCACCAGAACCTACTCCCGCCGTTGAGCCACCAGTTGCTCCGACAGAGACGGGTACGTCTCCAGAACCTCAGCCAGAAGCCCCAAAACCAGAGTCACTTACGATGCTTCAGGGTGGTAAATTGATTTTAGAACAGCATGGCAAAACTCATGAACTCCTCGTTCGAAGTGAAGATCCATCTGCTCGATTCCCAGCACATGCTGGCGACGTCTACGGCCACAAGGCGATCGATATTCAGGTTAATGGCAAAATCGTCGGCACATTCTTCTTTGAAAATAAAGACCGTGCGATGTATATCACGATCGATCCTGCCTATTCTATCGAACAAAAGCGTGATGTTGGTGAAATTATTGTTCATAAAAAATCTGAGACACCCCCAGCTCCACTGCCAGAGGCCCCTACCGAAACGGGCAAGGGTCCTGAAGTCGCGACCTCTGATATACTCCGTCTCGATCCTGATGGCAAACTCAGATACGAGCATGGAGATACCGCGTCTTTCTATACCTTTTTGAGTGAAGTTCCGGACATGCGCGTCCATCCACACGCTCAAAAACCAGGTGAACGACCAAGTGTCGATCTCAAGATTGGCGACAAGTTGATTGCTACTTTATACGCAACTCATGGTGGCGAATTCGTCTGCGCCAATGCGGATCCGATGAATCCTATCTACGGTATCCGACGATCACCTGATGGCAAAACGTTAACCTTCTTCGCTGCTAAACCTCGTCCGCAGCCTGAGAAGCCAGCTCCGAAGGAAACCGCAGAAGTTGAGCCGGGGAAAGTTGAGCGACGATACCTCAAGGATACCATAAGTTACGATGAGGGAATCTTTGATCCAGGAACCGGAAATCTCAAGAAGGGAAAAGCTGTTCGGGGTGGTGTAACCCTGGAAGGAGATTTTGACCCTACAACTCGCAGATTTATCAAGGGGACCCAGGATCTCCATGAACATGATCCAAAAACCAATAAACCATTTATTCGAGAGGTTCACTGGGATGCTGACAAAAAAGAGCTTGTTACCGATAAAATCCGAGAAATTGGGGTCAAGTCTGTCCATTGGGATTCAAAGAAAAAGGAGCTTGTTACCGACGCTCCTGACGTCCTCGACCGCGAGGCCGTAAATGTCTACCCGAATCCTGCAAGTATCGATGCCTTCGTCAAAAATGGCTACACGGTTGTCGATATCTGGGCTTCCTGGTGCGCTCCATGTTGCGCCATGGCTCCCGATGTTGAAGATTACGCCAAGCAAACTAAGGGCACCCTCAAAGTAGGAAAAGTTCAGGCAGAAGGTGGTTTCTTTGATGACATTAGTAAAAAATATAAAATTGAAAATATTCCCGTACTGCTTTTCTTCAAAGACGGCAAGGAGGTTAAGCGACTTGTGGGAAATGCAAAAGCAGAGCGCGATGCCGCCTTCGCTGAGTTTGAAAAACAGGCAGGTGGTGGCAAAGCAAAACCGGTTGAGGTTACGCCTCCAGCGCCAGAAAAGACTCCAGCGCCTAAGCCGGCACCAGCACCAGCACCTAAACCAGTGCCTAAGCCTGCTCCAAAAGAGGCTCCAAAGGAGGGACCTGTTGAATCTACTACCAAAACTACTCTCAATACCCTTGCCGCTCACTATGGCGTGAAGAGTATTGGTATGTGGTCTGATGAAAAATATGATTACAAAGATATTCAGTCGCATGTTGGAAATATTGAAAATGCGCTACGCAAGGTAAGTGCTGAGTACGCCAAGGATCCTCAGAAGCTCCAGGCGCTTAAGGAGCTGCCGATTAAACTCAATCCAGGGTCAGGATGGACAAGCTGGAAAATGGCCGAAGGTTACAATACTTCACAAAAATTGATGACGATCGACTACACCGAAAATTCGGATGATATTGCCAAGGATATACGGAGTGGTGTAGAAAAGTACCTCGAAGCGAAGCCACATCTCGTACTTGAGGGTAACAAGCTTCGATTTATATCTCAAGATGCTAAACGAGAGTTCAGCCTCACAACGAAAGAAAAGGGTGTTACACAGGTTGTTGGTGAGCTGGATGGAAAACCATCGCTTACCTTCATGAAGGCTGGTAAACGAGTCATGGTTGTCGTCTTTGAAAAGGATGGTGAACCTCTCGAGAAAGAGGCATTTACGGATCCAGACTTCAAGCTCGGAGGAAAAGATCCAAACGTACTTGAACTCAAACGAATTCCTAAAATTCCTGAATAAGTCCTATGTCTACTCAACGCATACCAGAAAATGAGCCGGGAATTCTCACGTACGTTCAGCGAAAGCTCGATGAGCGAGGAAGCCCTGACGAGACGGTTGGACTTGCATCCGTACTTACACTTACACCTGAGATTGCTGAGATGCTTCGAGATTCTGGAGCAGAGCGTATTCATCTTACGGGAACGCACCGACTCTTGCCGGGAAGTCTCGCGATCTTACTGAGAAGTCCAACCTTGAAGACACTGAGTCTTCAAAATCTTACTGCCATGTCAGATGACGATGTGGAGCAGGTAACTCATTTTATACTGGGGGCTGCGAGTCATATTTTTTATGGATCCAAGGAGGTGGATGAACTTATCAAACAGAAAAAAGAGTCTATTCACTCCCGAGGTGGTATCGATGCCATTCAACTGAAGCAGGGCGTAGAAGCGCTGAATGCTCAAGGTAACGACACGTTTGAGTATGTTGCGGACACCCTTCCGCTGGCCTCTGCCGAGACACTTTCTAGATTCACGGGAAAGAAAATCGTGCTTTCACATATTACGACGATGAGTGTTGTAGCGCTAAGCACCCTTCTGCAAAATCCAAATTTAAAGATGCTTATTCTTCCGTCCGTTCGCACTCTTGATACTCCGTCACTTCAGCTTTTGGCAGATTTTGAGGTTCATCACATAGGGTATATCGAAATTCCAGATCGTCTCAAGAAAACATATCTGGAAGAAAAAGCGACCCTCCTGCAGAAGTTTGGAGAGAATATTACTCCTGAAGAGGAGAGACGTCGTCTTGACGAGCGCGTTCGGCAAATTACGGATATGTATAACGATCTTCTCATTCAGGATCTTCCGGATACCGAGCAGTCTGAGAATAAAATTATGTTTATGATGCATATATCAGAAACGTCATTCCGATGGGACGAAAAGCAGCACGCTATGATGATCAAAGCAGAGGTGGACGGTGTTCCGGGATATCTCATATTTCCAAATCCTCTGAGTGTTGGTAACCGACAAATGGGTCCAATGGCTCATCTATACGGTATTGATCCGCGTACAGATATTTGTCGTACGGTTATCATGGATCCCGCTTGGGTTCCTGAGTCTATTCTTGAAAATCCGAAGTGTAATTTTGATCTTTCGAAGGTTGTATTAGAACCTGCCTCTGGTATTCATTCTGGAAGCACTGTGGCTATCCCTGGACCGAGTACAATTCTCCACGTGTCATCACCGACACCACAGGTTGTTCTTCCCCAATTAGTCTTTCCTCATACAGTTCCGTTGCCCAAGCTGGCTCCTCGTCCACTGCGTGATACGCAACCAGCTCCCTTTGTCCGAGAGGATGTTCACCCTGATGACATTATTGATCTCCACATTGATGATATTGCGGAGGTGGATCCTCGAGTAGCGGGTATGCAGACCATTCAGCACGAAGTTCAGGAGGCGAATTTTGCTGGCACAGAGCTCAATATTCTGACGAATGATGACTGGCTCGATGCTGAAATGGCCGATGTAATCGAGAATCCAGCGCATGGCTACAAGGGTGATAGGCTCATTCTTTCTCGCATTCAAAATGTCGATTCTGGTATGCTCGTTCGAATTCTTTCGCTTCCAAATCTCAGATTTCTAAGCATTCCAAATGTTGCCGTTCTAGATAAGCCTGATCTCGCTGCCCTCAAGGCATTTAAAGATCGTGGTGGTTTTGTCATCGCAAGTCAGGCCATTGAGGATGCTCTTACTGCGGCCCATATGGTTACTGATCCTGGCGATATTCGCATCATGGAGCGGAAGGAGCGCGAGGAGTACCTCAAATATTTTAGAGGTATTTTTGCTGACGTCACGGATGTGAACTTCTTTTTTGAAGGCGCGCGTGGTGATATCGAGAGGAGTTTTGATCACTTGCGTTTTGCGGTTGAGGGACTCACGAAAGATGAAAAGAAAATGCTCAAGCATATGACTATTCGGCTCGAAGAGGCTCCAGGCAATACCGGTTTCGAGTATCTTGGTGGGAAAAATGTGGCATTTCAGATGTATGCTGGGAAAGAGGTGACCGAGGTCGCGCATGATCTGCGAAACTGTGTGGACACATTGCGGGACTTTTACCTTCTGCTTGATGGACTCAAGGGTGTTAAAAAACAACTTTCTATTGGGAGCTTTGCTATTGAGCCCGGAATGTACGATTCCGATAAACTTTCATATCAGATCACAGCTATTACGTCTGCGATAAGTGACCTTTCTCCAGATCAGAAGAAAATGCTGAAGGCGATGCGGATTCACATGGCTGGTGGTGAAAGTTTCGATATGCGTATTGGTCCTAACGACGCTCACCATCCTGTGAACATGCGGCATTTTAATCGCAAAGTAGAACGCGATGAGCTCAAGGGAATTCTTGAGGCCATGATTGCCGAATTTGCAGCGACGCCGGAGGGTCAGAAGATGGCCATGGCGAAGGGCTTTTCGATGCCGTCTATGCCTGCGATGCCGAAGATGCCATCACTTCCATCTATGCCAAAATTATCGGTCTCCGACACCACGAAATCTGTTGCTAAAAGAGTTGGTGCTGCATTAGCGGTTGCAGCGATTGGAGGAGTAGGTGCGTATGAGGCTTTGAAGACACCTGCCGCTCCTGCACCAGTAGTCGTGAGCGCATCCAAGGTGCCGTCCAAGGAGGCGCTGTCTCGTGGCACGGTCATTACCTTCAAAAACTTTGAAGAGGCGGTTGCGAAGGGCTACTTTGTCCATGATGAGCAGCGCGGAGGCTACCGACTCCATCGCGACTTCGACCTTGCGGACGAGTCCATTCCTCTCGACAAGAACAATCCAGCTTCACTCCGGGTCATCAAGACCGGTCTCCGAAAGGCTCAGTAATTTGAGATTCTCTAGCTTGTAAGCAGTTGACTGCTGCTTTGTTTTTTGGTATAATGATGTGATAGTTTAAAAAACCCAAATACATATGAAAACTTTTCTCAATCAGTTCTCTCGTCAGTTTATTGGTTCTGTTGCACCGGTACGGCTTGTGTATATGGCAGCAAGAACACCAGAGGATGCCCTCAAAGAAATGGCAGAGAAGGCTGCTCCAACTCCTCCAGCGGGAGGTACAGGAACTCCTAAAAAAAATAAAGTAGAGATGCATATTGATAATGTTCGAGATAAAAAAGCTAATATTCTCTCTCGAGGATTTTGGGGAACAGTTAATGGTGCCATGAACCTCAAGCGAAAAATTTCTGGCGATATCACTGAAGACAATAATCAAGCTCTGTCTGGCATGATTAAAAGCAATATTAACAAAGCTGCTGCTGCTGAACTCGCAGATGGAAAAGATCCATTCCAAGATGTTGAGGATAAAGCTACAAAAAAACTTATTGCACTTGGAAAGAAAGGAAATCGTAAACTGGCACTCGCTCGTGCACGATCGACTGTTCTTACCACTGCACTCGCCGAGGTGACCTCCGCGCTCAGTTCACTGAATGCAAAGAAAGCATCCTATGGAAGTGCTATTGAATCTCTTAAGGCCGGGAAAACTCTTGATACAAAAGTAAAAGATCTTGAGCAGAGAAAAGAAATTCTTGAAGGACTTGAACAGGAGAACGATCAAGCAATAAGCGAACTTCGAAGTACTGTTAATTTCGACGATGTTCAAAAGTACGATTCTCTTATTCGAGGCGTTGTCCATGGCTCTGGAGATGAGCGTGCGAGCACGCTTCTCGACGATGCACTTCGTGAAAATTGCGTTGGCAACTCTGAAAAACTCCATACTATTCTCGGTGAACTTCGAAAAAATAAAAATATTTCTAATGAAGACTTCATAGCTGCGCTTGAGGCGTCAAAAAAACTTGGCGCACGCTTTGGCAAAGTTGCTAAAACGGCACGTCTTTATTATTCCAACGAAGTTTGGACGAAGCATTATTTAGACTATCCACAGTTTGGCACTACGCCGGCTATTCCTTTAGCGCCTGATGCACTCGCTGCTAGCTTTGTTAATACACTCAATGGCAATCCAGAGGATTTCTTCAAGGGACAGCTTGTCACCATCAATAGTACTCGTGGAAAAATTGATGCCATGATTGTGAAGCGAGATCCAAGCAGTGATTCGCTCATTCTTGTAGATCGAAAGAGAAAGAATCTCTTCCTGAGTATTACTCTCGACAATCCTACTAAGCCAGAACTTGTCATCTACGACTCCTCCACAAAGAGATCTGAATCAGGACCTCTCAAGGTTCCATGCATGGTACAGCCTGACAGCAAAGGTGCTTTGGTACGACGTCCAGAATACAAGGATCGAACTCGTGTTTATTTGGATATTTAATCTGTTCCAATGTCTGACATTACTCTCAAAGATCAATACTTATATCTCATTTCTATTTCGACTCTTATGAGCGATGAGGAGAAACAGGCTCTTATCCAGGAGCTTGAGGGGGGCATGAATCCTGTCCTTCAGGAAAAACTTCTCAAGGTTTTTGAAGCAGAATCAAATTCATTGGATGAATCAATTCAGAATCTAGAAGAGGCAAAGCGCGGATATGAAGATCAAAGAAATTCTGCTGAAGAAGAAGCTGCTCCGGTCATCGAAGAGACCGATCGGCGATTGGAAGAGGCAATGAATGAGGTTGAAAAAGAGGCCATTACAGAGATGGACACCGTCGAAAACGAGTATGCAAAAGCCATCGAGGGCGATGCGCGTGAGGCTGACAGTTCCCAGATGGACGCCATTCGGCAGCAGTTGGGTATACAAAAATAAATAATGTATTCAGTCGCGAAGTAAAAACAAACAAAAATGGAAGACACACGAACACAGATCGAGACTTTAGTAGCAGAACTCACCTCAAAAGAGTGGGTTACGCCTTCGAACCAAATTGCTTTGCGAAGTTTGGCTACGGTTGATGATAATGATCTTGATTCGACGCTCGCACTTTTAGCAGATCTCAAAGGTAATCTTGATGCCCTCGACGCTCAGTATGCCGCGCAGGAACAGAAGCTCATTGAGCAGCACCTTGCAGAAATTATGGATATTCAGCGCCGTGCAGAGAAAGAGATGCGCACTTCGAAAGAATCTATCAACACTACTGATGAAGCAGAACAGCAGTCTGCACTCCTCACAAAATTAACTCAACTTTAATATGGCTGCACCAGAACAACTCAAAGGAATTGGCGACCTTCTTGAAGCGAATAAAGAAGGTAAGGATAGCGGCTTGGATATAAATGTACTTAAAAACCAAGTTGCGAATGCATATGGCCAGGCAGAAGGAAAGATTAAGGCGCTCGAAGAACAGCTTAAGTTGGAAAAAAATGTGCTTGATCAGGATACCCTTGATAAAAAACATGCGGAAACGATTAAAAGTCTTCGTGGCGAGCTCACAAAAATCAAGACAACACTTGATGCTCGACTTGCAAAACTTCCCGAGGAGCGAAAAGCGAAACAGCAGGCAGAGATGCAGAAAAAATTGCGAGATGCCGTTCGTAAAACTGATCCTAAAGCTTTTGAAGAGGTCCTCAGGCAGCAAGGGGTTGATGAGTTTAAAGATGATGTCGTCAAAGATCATGGCCTCGCATATTATCAGGCGATGTCCAGAATGGGTAAAGGCGATGATGCAATAAAAGCTATTAAAGAGGCCTA
>JAHFJT010000022.1 GCA_023245695.1 Candidatus Peregrinibacteria bacterium
GAGAGGTGCGAGGCAGTTTGTGGTGCATGATGCATTTGAGAAGACGATGTGCTTGGTTGGATCAAATGTTTCGTGGTCGATGCCATAGACGAATGTTCCGTCGACGCCCTTTCCTGGAGCGGTAATCATGACGCGCTTTGCGCCTGCGGTGATGTGCTGCGCTGCGCCAGCGCGATCTGTGAAGACACCGGTTGATTCAAAAACCATGTCGACGTTGAGTGATGCCCATGGAAGTTTTGTTGGATCTTTCTCCTGGAAGCATGGAATTTCCACACCATTCACGATAATTGATTTTTCCGTAGCGGTGATCTCGATCGCAAGTTTGCCGTGAGTTGTGTCGTATTTGAGAAGGTAGGCGAGTGACTCTGGTGCGTTTGAGTCGTTGATGGCGACGATATCGACGAGATTCTTTTCGAGATTTGCGCGGAAGACAAGTCGGCCAATGCGTCCAAAACCGTTAATGGCTGTTCGAAGCTTTGCCATGGAGAAAGGTGTTTAAAAAAATAGGGGTGCTTTCAAAACGCCCTTAGTTTAGTCGATTCCTGAGCAGAGTCAACTGAGGCTGCACCTTCTCTTTATGCTGAGGATTCGATGCTTGATTCTGCCGTGCTCGTAGCTTTGAATATCTTGTGACTGGCTCGTCGGGTACTACGGGCTATTTCGTCGGTAGTTGCCTTGGCTTCCAGATATGCCGCGATATTATCGATTGTGTCGTAGAGGTCAGGTTGGGAAAAGATTCCATCTGTAAGCATTTCCTTGAGTTTTCTTGCGGCCACTCGGGCATTGTGAATTCCATCTGGTACGAATTTTTCCGTACCCGATGCCATAAGATAGGCGAATTGAAGTGTTCCTTTATGAATGACAGCATCTCCTTCGAGATACGTTTTTAGGCGTATCAGGCAGTCACGAATCGATGATGGGTTTACAAGAGACGATACTTCAGTGCCTGCCTCCTGGGGTACTCCTGGCTGATGTGGGGTCATCATATGCGTGTGGGGGTTAGGGGATTTGCCCCAACATCGAAAACTCAAGATCGTTTTTTGAAGTTCGATTTGCGTTTTGACGTAAGGGTGTGAGTGTATCTTTTTTTGAATATCTTTGAAAAGAGAAAAAAAACGCTACAATGTGGGCTATGAGTTATATGAATCAAGAACATCTTATCGTCGAAGCGCTTCAGGTACTGGAAAGTGGGGGAGTTGTTCTTCATCCTACCGAGACGTGCTATGGATTGGCTGCAGATATTTTTTATCCTCAGGCGGTTGAGAAGATTTATTTGCTGAAAGAGATGGCTCGCGAGAAGCCAGTTTCAATTATGGTGTCGGACTTCGATCAGGCGAAGAAGTATGGTCATTTTGATGAGCGTGCTGAGAAATTGGCACGCGCGTTCTGGCCTGGTCCACTTACGATTATCGTGAAGCGCTCTGATAAACTACCTTCTTATATTAATCCCGGAATTGATTCGGTTGGTATTCGTTGTCCCGACCACGCCTTTACAATGGAAATGCTACGTCGGTTCGAGGAGCCCTTGATTACAACAAGTGCGAACCGAACGAAAGAGCCCCAGGCCTACGAAGTTGATGAGTTTCTGGAGGGGCGAATGGAGGATATGATTCCAGATTTTATTGTTGATATGGGCCGAATTCCTCAGACGCCACCTTCCACGATTGTGGATCTGAGTGGTGAGTCCGGTGTGGGTATGGTTATTCTTCGTCACGGACCAGTAGCTGTGGAGGAGATTCATCGGGTACTGGGCGGGTGAGTTTTTGTGCGCAAATGTGTGGGTTTCTGACGTGTATATTGTACTTATGGATCGCGCCTTTCGCCTTTCTTTTCTTGCACTCTGAGATCGATGCTGTGTGCAATTTGGTGATGGGGTTTGCAAAATGGTGCCATATACCGCGGGTCGTGTCTCTTGCTCAGGGAAAATCTCTGCGTATGGTGGATTTCTTCGGATGGCCGTGTACAGCCTGGCATCGAGCACTTGGTGCCATGCTCTTTTTGGAGAATATCTCGCACCTCTTTTGGCACATACCTCGAGTCAGTCTCTTGGCAGCTCTCGCCAATCTGCTTTTTCCACTCTTGGATTTCCTGTTCACGTTTCGTGAGAGCTTCTCGCAGAATCTGACTTACATCCATACCTTTTCCCTGCAAAGATTTGAGCTGTTCCGCCACATCACCATCGACATAGATAGCCTCTTGCGTCATTGTCTGGATTTGTTCTGGCTTGTGCCCGGGCACAGATTGCATCTCTTTCACTAACACTTCGACCGCAGACTTAGGAAGCATCTGCACCTGATCGGCCAAAAACAGTTCATTCTCAGCAGTCGCCACTGATGCCACTCGAGCAAGTTTATTCACACTCACCTCTCCGCTCGTCAAAAGTCCTTGCAGCACCGGCATGGTCGCGAACTTGCGGGACACGTTAAGCACACGTGACACCTGCTCTTCACTCACCCCACCCACCACCTGCGCAAAATGTACCACGGAAGAAAACCCCTTCTGCAGGTACAACTTTCTGTGCTCCACCTCCGGCAACAAACCCAGAAACTTATTCTTCCACTTGCGAGCTTCTTCGCCGTACCTCACCGCTGTGGACAGTACCTGCTCATCAGACCACTGTTCGAAATTCTCCATACGCAATAAAAGGTTACAAAAATAAAATGCCACGATGGGCGAGTATTTTTGCGGGCCTTTTCTTAAGAAAAACGTGCGTGCCGCAGTTCCAATATGTGCCTATATTCTAGCAAACAGAAGCCAAAATTGCAAGTTTTTTACATCAGAATTTCGTATACGTAGTCCACCGGATAGTTGACAAAATCTGTAATCTTGGTAAGATACGTTCTACGCTCTTAATATATACATTTCAATGTCGCGCGACCAACATCCTAATCCTGTCATTCCCGAATCCGCATCCGATGAAATTTCTCCTACGCAGGACGCGCTCCTTCGGTCTGCAGTGAATCGTCTGGCGATGGGGGAGTACCGTGTTCGTATCACTTCCGATCAGGATGAGGTTATTACTCGTGTCAGTTCTACAGCCGAAAAAATTATAATGGTCATCTCTCAGGAGGGGAGTTCGGATATCATTCTTGAAAAGTTGACAACGCAAAATGACGGAACTCTTTCGCAAACTTCATCATCAACAAGTCCACGGCTTGAGATTCATTGCATCCATCCTTCTACTCAGGCCAAAGTTGTCCTCCACGGTGCTGGAAAAACTTTGAATGCTGATTTGTATTCGCGGCTTCTTAAGATTTTTTACTCGTCTCCTCAGGCACCCTTCGTTTACGAAGAAGTCTTACCGCCAGAGACGAAGTAGGTGAGCCTTCACTCACTGTATACAAATGTTATGCAACACCTAAAAAATGGCGCAATTTTTTCGGTAAGCGGCTGTTTGTGAGTGTGGGACTCAGTTTCATCGTACAGATATGTTCTAGTGTATATTTTTTGTGCACAAAGAAACGCTATTGTGTTGACGGCTTTGCGCAGCTTGAATATAGTTAGCATCAGTTTAGAGTACAAAAGTTATACGCACCTTGGATACAAAGTTTGAACACACCCCTGTTCTTCGACAATCGGTCAGCCAGTTTATGGCTTTGAAAAGCGGCAATATTGCTGTTGATGCTACCCTCGGTCTTGGTGGTCATACGATGGATATGATAGAAGCAGTCGGTTCTACGGGACACGTCTACAGTTTCGATCAGGATCTTGAGCACCTGGAGGTTGCACGACAACGCATTACCGAGAAGTTTGGTCCGGAGCGATTTTCCATGAACGTTACTCTCATTCACTCGAACTTCGTCGGAATGCAGGAGCAGCTCGCGCAGCGCAATATCCACGCATCATCTATAGATGGCATTTTGTTTGATCTTGGACTCGCCCTTCCACACCTTACCCGTGCGGAGCGAGGATTTTCATTTCAGTACGAAGGCCCCCTCGATATGCGCATGAGTCGAGAGCTCAATCCTCTCACCGCAGCAGATATTCTCAATACGTATTCTGAGTCGGATCTCGCGGATATCTTCTTCCAATTTGGAGAAGAACGACTCTCACGAAAGATCGCAAAATCGATCGTAGAGCAGCGAAAAAAGACGCCGTTCACCACGACCAATCAGCTCGAAGATATTGTGTTTCATGCCTATCCTGTCTCTCTCCGACACGGCAAATCTCACCCAGCGACGCGCGTTTTCCAGGCGCTTCGTATTGCGGTGAACTCTGAACTTGAAGTTTTAGAAAATGTTTTACCCCAGGCAGTTGAACTGCTCGCTCCGAAAGGACGACTGGTAGCGATCAGCTATCACTCCCTCGAGGATCGAATCGTAAAGCACTTTCTAAGATCTCAAACTCGAGATTGCGTCTGCCCTCCTGAAGTTCTGCGATGCGAATGCTCCACGACTCCGGTCTTATCCGTTTTGACCAAGAGCCCTGTGTTGCCATCCGATGAAGAAGTCGCTGAAAATCCACGGAGTCGCAGCGCAAAAATGCGAGTTGCTGAAAAGTTATAAAAACTTCACGCAGAGATTTCTTTCATGGCCTTTGGCCACACCCTCTCTCTACTCCTCACCCCCCACCCCTCACATGTTCCGTTTATTTTCTCACGGTCGCCGAGTGCGACACGTTTCCTCTCGTCGCGCAGGTTCTGCGCCGGTTTTGCAGTGCGGTTTTACGCGTCAGACTCACGATGCTCACGACTCGTCACCTCACATCATGAACAATGCGAGCAGTGTTGGTGTTATGCGATCGAACAGTTTTGGATTCCGTTTGTCGGACTTCAATCCGGTGAAAATGGTTCAGGAAATGATGAAGGATGCTGAGGGCGTCTCTCGATTTAAACTTGATATCAAGCCATCGTTTTTTATTATTTCGATTGTTGCGGTGATTGCGATTAGTACGATTATGACGTTGGTATTTTCGACGAAGGGTGTGACGAAGGGATATAAGTTGCGTGATCTTGAGACGCAGAGCCAGAAACTTGTTCGTCAGAATGAAGTCATGACGATGCAGCTCTCTCAGGCACAGTCTTTGAATGCGGTTGTGAACAATGATGTATTGCTGCATATGCGGCCGGCACAGAAGGTTGTGTACATGAGCGGCAGTAGTGCCATTGCAAGTCGATAAAACGTAGAGTAACTTTCTACAAATTTTCAAAGTGGTTTTCTCTTCTTGAGAAAGCCACTTTTATAGTATCTAATATTTTTCTTAATCAGTTTTGTTGCGTATCTCTTCTACTCAGGTTAAGGTGAGTTCGTTCCCAGGGTGATTTGAACAACACACGCACTTCCGTTCTTATCACCTCACTGTCCTTTCCTGCACCAATCTGGCTGAAATTCTTTGTCCATGTGAATTAGGGGTCCACATGGACAAAGAAAATTAGAATTTCACTGCCAGCAGGAAAGATCACAGAACGACCCAATCAATTACTCAAACCCGGCTGAATTTTCTACCTATGTGAGTTAGGGGTCCACATAGGTAGATTTTAATAAGGAGGTCTAAGTTCTTAAAGCTATCGTTGACTTTCTGCCGCCTTCCGCTAATCTTGAGGCGACTATTTTTTAGTATCTATTTTTATGGTTGATTCATCAAAAATTGCAGCGTTGAGTAAAGTTGCCAAACAAATGGTAGCTCCTGGAAAAGGTATTCTCGCGGCTGATGAAAGTATGAAGACGGTAGGGAAGCGATTCGCTTCTATTGAGCTCGAGAATAATGAAGATAATCGACGGGCGTTCCGAGAGATGTTGCTCACGGTGCCTGGCGAGAGTGAGTATATTAGTGGTGTGATTTTGCACGACGAGACGATTCGTCAGACGATGGCCAACGGCAAGACATTTGTGGCCGCATTGCAGGAGGCGGGAATTTTGCCAGGGATCAAGGTCGATCTTGGTTTGGTTGATGTGGGTGCTGAGAAGTTGACGACTGGACTTGAGGGTCTCGATGCGCGTTTGAAAGAGTATGTTGCGCTGGGTGCGACATTTTGCAAGTGGCGCTCGGTAATTACGATTGGAGAGGGTATGCCTAGTGAAGAAAATATCCGACAGAATGCAAAGGATCTCGCGGCGTATGCGCTCGTGTGTCAGGAAAATGGCTTGGTGCCAATGGTTGAGCCAGAAGTTCTGCTCGATGGTACGCATACCCAGGAACAGGCTGAGACAGCGAGTACGCGAATTTTGACGGCACTCTTTGAAGAGTTGCGTGCGGCTGGTGTCGCACTTGAGGGTATGATTCTCAAGACGAGCATGGTGCTTCCAGGCAAAGATTCTGGCGTGAAGGCATCACCTGCGGAGGTTGCTGCTGCGACGTTGAGAGTGTTCAAAAAGTGTCTTCCTGCTGAGCTTGCTGGAGAGGCGTTTCTCTCTGGAGGACAGGGTGACGTGGAGGCGACACAGAATTTGAACGCGATCGATCAGGATAAAGATTTGGGTTGGCCTCTGACCTTCTCATACGCTCGAGCTCTGCAGGATGCCGCCACAAAGACGTGGATGGGACGCAGCGAAAATTTAGCAGCAGCACAGAAGGTTTTCTTGCACCGCGCGAAGATGAATAGCCTCGCTTCGCTCGGCCAGTACTCTTCTGAGTTGGAGCTGGATGTGGTGGCTGGTGCGAGTGAGGTCGCGACGGCTACACAGGATTAATTCTATTTTTTTCACCCCTTACCCCATGTCTCGTAAAGTAATCATCAGTGTTGTTGTTGCGGTTGTCATTGTGGCGATCGGTGTGTTTTTCTTTCTTCGTTTTTCACCTTCGGGTGCCGTGAAGTCCGTAGTTGAGCAGCAGTTTATCGCGATTAGTGTTGGTGATTTAGAGAAGGCACATACTTTCTTGGCGAAGGACAAGCAGGAGGCTATGAATACCTATGACTATCGCTACTATATTGCCCAGCACCCATTGCTCGAGTACAACTTGAAGCGAATGTATAAGAGTATTGCCATTCAAGACTCTACGGCTACTGCCTATGTGGACGTTGAAGATGTCGATGGTAACAAAGGTGGTATTGACGTGTATCTGGTGAAGGAAGGTGATCAGTGGAAGGTCTCCGCTTATAATTTTGTGTCTGCTGATGTAACGGGTCAGAAGTAGCATCGTAGTATTAATGCTTATTAAAACTTTTTATGCAGCTCGACGAACATCTCAAAACATTCGGAACGGAAGATCATTTGCAGCAGGTCATTATGTCGTGTGCGCAGGGTGTGTATGAGATTGCGGCGCTCGTGCATACGGGGGCGGCGCTTGGATATGCGGGTTCGCAGAATATCTTTGGTGAGCAACAGCTCAAGCTTGATGTCGCCTCGAATGATATTTTGTTGAAAGTTCTTGGCGAGCAGTCACTCGTGGATTACGTTGCGTCCGAGGAGATGGATGATGAGCAGCACTTGCACGTGTCGAATACCGAAGAAGGTGGAGCTCAGAGCTCGGGTGTGTTTTCTGTAGCATTCGATCCGCTCGACGGCTCCTCGCTCGTGGATGTGAATTTTGCGGTGGGGACGATTATCGCGATTTATCCGAAGGGATCTTTTATTGGCAAGAAACCGGGTGAGATGCACGCGGCGGTGATTGCGGTGTATGGACCTCGAACGACGCTTTTTGTGGCAGTGAAGGGCAAGGGGACGCACCAGTACCTGCTCACGGATGGAGGATTCATGCTGCAGAAAGAGGCTCTCAAGATTGCCGACGAGGGAAAGTACTTCGCACCAGGTAATCTTCGGGCGTGCGTGAAAAATCCAGCTTATAAGCAGCTTGTAGATCACTGGCTTACCGAGCAGTACACGCTTCGGTACTCTGGCGGTATGGTTCCGGACATAAATCACATTCTCCTCAAGGGAAAAGGCGTCTTTACGTATCCTGGGTATATGGATGAACCGAATGGAAAATTGCGGCTTCTTTACGAGTGTGGAACGATGACTTTTGCGATAATTGAAGCTGGAGGTATCGGCAGTGATGGCAAAATGTCGCTTTTGGACAAGCGGGTTGAGGCCCTGGATCAACGGTCCCCGATTTTTGCCGGTTCCAAGAAAGAAGTTGAAAAGGCGATTTCCTTCTTTGTATAATGGCTCTACGCCTGGTAGAATGCCTATCCCTTACTATCGCCCATGACCGAACTCGAGATTCAGACCCTGGTGGAGCGCACCAAAAGTGGCGATCGTGATGCCTATGCGACGTTGTACGAACGATTCGTCGATCAGATTTATCGGTACGTGTATTTCCGTGTGAATCAGGACGATGCCGAGGATATCGTGGAGACGGTCTTTGTGAAGGCATGGGAGAATATTTCCAAGTACTCCAATAATGGAAGTACCTTTTCTTCGTGGCTATTCCGTATCGCGCACAATCTCGTCGTGGATCACTACCGGCACGCGAAGACGATCGAGGAGCTCACCGAAGAGCATCAGGAGCACCGTGCGGACTACCACCCGAAGATTACGACCGAGCGAAAGATCGAGGGCGATCTTTTGAAAGAGGGGCTCAAGCACTTGAAGGACGATTACCAGCAGTTCCTCGTGCTGAAGTACATTAATGAACTTTCGAACCGCGATATTTCCCAGATGCTCAAGAAGAGTGAGGGAAGTCTTCGAATTCTCCAGTACCGAGCTTTGAAAGCGCTGAAGGTCGTACTCGAAGACATGGGGATGAAGTGGTAAGACCAATTTGGTAACAAAATCCCGATTTTCCCGTTTATATACATGCAAATTGCTCGACAACAATGAATATCCCATGGTTTCACAAGAAGGCCGACCTCAATGAAAAACAGCTCGAAAAGCTGGGGGAGCTCCTTCGTACCAAGGGTTCGAGCGTGATCTCTTCTTCGATTTCTCAGCCGGCCAAGGATCGTATTCGAGCGCATATGTTCGAGCGAATCGACGCGATGTCGGGTGTTCAGCAGCAGCTGGATTTATTTGCGATGGCCACTGATGTGGCGCCTGATGCTGTCCCTGTAGGCGAGATGCCTGGCGATGAAGAGAATGAGGCGATTCTCATGGATCGATTGATTATGTGGATGCGAGACGAGGGTCGTGCGGTGAAGATGGATGCGGTGAAGAAAGCGGTGGTCCGAGAGCGTCTCTACGATCTTCCAGAAAAGAAACGGTCGTTTGATAGTGTGCTAGCTGGGGTTTTGAACTCGGCCTTTTTCCGACGAACGGTCGCTACGGTGTCCCTGTCTGGAATTTTGGGTCTTGCCGTCTTTACCTATGCGCTCAAGGTGCCGGTGACCTTCGCCAAGGAGCTCACGGTCGTCCATGATGTGGAAGGAGCGGTGAAGATTGTTCGAAATGGAAAAGAGCTTTCTGCGGCCAAAGGATTTGAGATTAAAGAGGGCGATACGGTTGTTACAGGTGCGGATGGCAAAGCCGTGATTACCTACTTCGATAAGAGTATTACGCGATTTTCTGAGAATACCAATGTGTCCTTCGACGCTCTGCGATCGGAGAACTTTGGATTTGATCATGTGGTAGGTTTGCATCTTATTCAGGGACGTGTCTGGTCTAATGTGATGGATTACGTGGCGAACTCTGAGTTCAAGGTGAGCGCGAATGACTTCATCGCGTCTGTTTCTAAGCGGGCGACGTTTTCTCTTTCTTCTGAGCAAAATCAGGCATCGATCCAGGTTTTTCATAATCTCGTGAATGTTGAAATTCCTTCGAAGTCTGAAGAGAAAACAGTGGTAAAGGGTTTCCAGGTTGTGGCTAATCCCCAGCTTGCGCAGCAGGTAATTGAGCCAATCCAGTTGAAGGCAGATGAAAAACAGTGGGTGGCGACGAACCTTGTGAACGACCAAAAAATTATTGGAGAAGTTGAGAAGGAAAATAAGGGTGTAGTTGCCGGCCCTCTTGGCAGACTCCAGGAGAATGCATCGTTATTGTTTGCCTTTGATGATGCGGAGCGATTCCGACTTGAGTTGAATATTGCAGAGAAATCTTTCTATGAAACTTTGAAGGCTGATGGGGCGACGAGCGATCAGGTTCGTGTGGCCTTTGATGCTCTTCAGGGTGTGATTGGAAAGGCACAGTCTCTGAAGGCTGATGATGCCAAAAGATTGGCCAGTGCGGTTCTCCAGTCGGCTCGGAATGAGCTCTTGAGTGCCAAGCCTGATTCTCAGCTCTATGACTTGAAGGTCGCCCTTGAAGATAATGACTTTTCGAGCGCTTCAGAGGATACGAAGTTGACGGTGGCGCTTGATCAAGCTTCTCAGTTCCTCGCTGAGGCGCAGGATCTCCAGGATAAGCGTCTCAAGGATGCTGCTCAAAAAGCTTTGAAGAAGTACCAGCAGCGCATGAAAGACGTCGATATGTTGACGGCCGAGTATGCGCAAAAGAAGATCACCATTGGTGATTCATTGTCGACGAAACGTGTTGGACTTGAGAAGTTGTATATGGCCTTCCGAAATCCGGTTGTCGATGTGTTGCCTGATGTCGTGACGCCTGTAGTCGTGGCTCGACCTGCTGAGGACAAGAGTACTGATAGAGGTGTTATTAAAGAGCCGGTCGCTGCGCCTATGCGTGAACCTGCTGCTGGGACTGAGTCAGCTCCAACAGAAACAGGCGGATCTGTCGATACTACGGCTGATTCTACCAAGCCAACTAATACCACGCCGTCTGACGACCAGACGACACTTCCGCCAAAGTTGCAGATTAGTAGGGATTAAGGAGTGCGTTTAGAACTTCCCAGCCAATCGCAGGATCAATCCAATTGCGGCGAACATGCCGCCGAGAATCCAGAAGCGCATGACGACGGTGGCTTCGTTCCAGCCGAGCTTTTCGAAGTGATGGTGGATTGGTGCGATGAGGAATACTTTGCGACCGAGGAATTTTTTCGAGGTGAGCTGGATGATGACGGAGAGAGTTTCGATGACGAAGATGAATCCGATCATAACGAGGGCGACGGCGGAGTCGGTCATCATGGCGATCACGCCGAGGGTTGAGCCGAGGGCGAGGGCACCGGTGTCACCCATGTAGAACTTCGCGGGCATAATGTTGTACCAGAGAAAGGCGAAGAGTGCGCCGACGATAATCGCGCAAAAGGCCGCGAGAATAAAGAGTCCTTGGACGAAGGCAATCACAGCAAAACTTCCAAATGCGACGACGAGAAGACCACCTGCAAGACCATCGAGTCCATCAGTGAAGTTCACGGCGTTTGCGGTACCGCTGATGACAAAAATAAAGAGGGGAATATACCAGAGGCCGATGTTGAGATCACCGAAGGTTGGGATGTGGATGGTGTGGATGCCGAGCTTGTAGTAGAACCAGAGCGCGCCCATGGCGGCGAAGATGAGGAGCCAGAACATCTTTGGTTTGACGGCGAGGCCTTTGGATTTTCCTTTGATGTTGATGTAGTCGTCGATGAGGCCGAGGAGAGCCGTGGTGATGAGCGTGAAGACTGGAAGCCAGGTTTCGTTACGGTTGATGAGGGAGTGGTCGATGAGGCCGAACCACTGGAGGAAGTGTGAAAAAATGAGTGTGAGCAGTACCGTTCCCCAGATGAGAATGCCACCCATCGTTGGCGTACCAGCTTTTTTAGCATGGAGTTCATTGAAGATGGTTGCCTTTTCTCCGCTTGCGGCGTTGATACGAAGCTGTTTGCCGAGCTTGTGGCTATGGAGAAAGCGAATGAACGGAGGCGCGAGGAGAAGTGCGAGAATAAAGGCGAAGATCT
>JAHFJT010000141.1 GCA_023245695.1 Candidatus Peregrinibacteria bacterium
TTGCCCGGTCAGTTGTTTTATAGTCACCGCCTTGTGACTCTCTGTTTTCGTGCCCTACGTTCTCGAATAATAAGTGAGATCGAGTGCAACCAGAAGTGTGTCGAGGTAATTCTTATTCCCAAAGGAACAGAACCAAGCTTGAGTAAAGACTTCACATCACTATATGCGTACAGACGCTCTTGGTCAAATTTCTGTCATGTACGCATAGCAAGAATGGTTTGTAATTCAAATCCCAGCTTAGATTCTTGCTTCAAAATCGTGACAGAAGGGGTATAATCGAAGCCATGTACATAGCCCTCGACCTCGAAACCACCGGTTTTGATCCCATCTCAGACGATCCTATTGAAGTAGCGGCGATTCGTTTCGATGAAAACGGAATCTACGAACGATTTCAGACCCTCGTGAATCCTGGAAAGTCCATTCCGCAAATCGTTACCCACATCACCGGTATCCATGATGAGGATGTCGCGAACGCACCGACGCTCGAGTCCGTAAAACAGCAGATTCTCGATTTCATCGGTGATGATCCGATCGTCGGTCACAACATTACCTTCGATACGACCTTCCTGAAAAACAAAGGCTTCGCCCTCAAAAATGTCGAGTTCGATACACTTCCTCTCACGAGCATTCTCTATCCAAAACTCCCCTCCTACAGTCTCGAGACCATTTCTGCGGCCTTCGATATTGCTGAGAAACAAGACCACCGTGCGCTCAGTGACACCATTGCATGCGCGACCCTCTTCCAGAAACTCCTTAAGAAAATCACGACCCTCAATCCAGAAGTACTCGCCACCATGCGAGAGATGTTCCTCGATTCCGCACCGCACGTCGCAGAACTTTTTCAGGGTGGTACACCAGGGAGCACGTACGAAGAAGAAAAATTTCTCATCAAAAAACATCAGCCTCTTCTTTCCAGCAGTAAGCAGCAAGAAATCGAGGACTCGATCTACGAAGCGCTCGAGAAGCGCGGCACACTTCTCCTCGAGGCCGGCATCGGAAATGGCAAGTACGAAGCCCTTGTGAAAGCCATTCTCAAGCATCACGCGAAGACCCAAGAAAAAACACTCATCACCCTTGGCTCCACTGGTCTCCAGGAAATTCTCTTTCACTCGATCTTTCCTGAGTTCCAAAATCAGAGCGACTCAAGCATCGTTCTTGTGAAAGAAATTCAAAAGTATCTCTCACCAGAGCGACTCAAGCACGCCATGAGTAAGCCACGGAAAACCTTTGATGAAGCATTCTTCTTGGCAAAGATGCATCTCTGGAGCACCTACACCGAGAACGGTGAACAGGACGAAATCTCCCTTACGGGCGACGAGCTAAAAAAGTGGGAGCGCATTAATGTGAATCCTTGGAAGTCAAAAATGGCTGAAGAGCCGTATCTCCAAAAAGCCTACAAAAAGGAAGCTGATGCGCAGATTCTCGTATGCTACCACCGCGCCCTCGCGAAAGAAGTGATGAGCCCGACGAACCATCTCGCACACATAAAAAACCTCGTCGTATGCGAGGCGCACCAGTTTGAAAAACAGATTCTCAGCGCCACATCGCGCATTTTCTCATTCGATCACCTCAACGATAAGTTCCATCTTCCAGGTGACATTGAGCAAAAGCTCGAGTTCTTTTTTAGCATGTTGGGCATGCTCTTCAACAAGCACACACAGCAGCCAACCGAGGCGCTTCTCATCCAGAACACCCACAAGAATACGAAGGAGTGGAGCCAGATCAAAGAACTCTACTGGAGCCTCGTAGAGCAGCTCAAAGCGGTATTCGACCAGGACCCAAGCACGTATGGTGAGCTTCTCGAAGAGCTCAGCATCATGGAAGGGCTCTTTGGTGACGACAACAATATTGGCTCATCCGCTATGCTCTTTCAGAATCACGAAGAGCAGATTCGCCTCAGATACATGCCCATCGAAACCATGAGCACGCTCTGGAATATGGAGTTCTTCAAAGAGCAAACATCACGGATTTTCATATCATCCACGATGCGTGTCGCGAGGTCTTTCGACTACATTCGTGACCGACTTCAAATAGAAGAAGAGGTACGCGAACACGTCGTACCGATCAATCCTACGATTGGAAATCAGCTCAAGGTTATCATTCCTACGTCGCTTCCAGATCAGGAAAAACCGGAGTACATGATGCACGCCAATACACTCATGTTCAATCTTATCAAGGGCACACCGGGGAAAACCATCGCTATTTTCGCCTCCAAGCGCATGCTCCATAACGCCTACTACGCACAAGCGACGAATCTCAAAAATCACGACATCCAGCTTCTCAGTCAGGACTTCAGCGGCGGCCGTGGAAAAATCGTCGAGAAGTACATTGCCGATAGTGAGCACCTGGCGCTTTTCGGAACGATCGCATTCCTCGAAAAACTCGACCTCGACAAACTTCCGTGCGAGAATCTCGTCCTCCAGAAAATTCCTTTTGATCCACCATCCGATCCCCTCATTCAGATGCAACTCGGTCGCTACATGGATGCCTTCACCGAATATGCGCTTCCTGAAACCATCACTCGCTTCCTCGGCGTCCTCAATAGCTTCCTGAAAAACCCACTCCCGGGTCCGCGAAACCTCTATATCCTCGACAACCGCATCTTGAAAAAGAGCTATGGCAAGACCTTCATCGACTCTCTTCCAGAGGGTGTGGAAGTAATAAGCGGATAAGTCCCTCAAGGAGAGAAGCAAACTTTACTTCGCCGCAGCCACCTTCTTGAACTCCTCAATCTGATCCCGGAGTTCAGCAGCTTTTTCGAACTCGAGACCCTCAGCAGCCATCTCCATCTGCCCTTCGAGCATATGGATAACGTGCGCAAGTTCTTGTTTTGGAACGCGTTTCGGATCGAACTTCTTGATCTCCTCTTTCTTGCGACCCATCGCGATATCCTTGATCGCCTTGATAATCGTCTGTGGCGTAATGCCGTGTTTTTCGTTGTACGCTACCTGAATCGCTCGTCGTCGATCGGTCTCGCCAATCGCCTGCGTCATCGCTGCCGTCATTCGATCGGCATAGAGCACGACCGTT
>JAHFJT010000142.1 GCA_023245695.1 Candidatus Peregrinibacteria bacterium
TCGGACGCGGTGATGATCAAGGATAATCACTCAGTGATTTTGAATCACGATATCCCCTACATGCTCAAGACATGCGCACAGAATCCTGGACGATTTCTTGAGATTGAGATTGAGACAAAGGAGCGAGCCCTTGAGGCGGCGAAGGCTTTTAAAAAATTGCACGTGCCTGGTGGACTCGAGGTTCCCGGCGTGATCATGTTCGACAATATGAAGGCCTCGGAGATCCGTGAGTCGATCGCGGCGATTCGTGAGGCTGGCTGCGAGAGCGAAATTCTGCTCTACGAAGCCTCGGGCGGCATCAAGCTCGACAACATCGAACACTACGCCCACAGCGGCGTCGACATCATTTCCGTTGGCGAAATCACCCACTCTGCCGTGAGTCTGGACTTCTCGATGGAGATCAAGGTGCAGAATTAGTGCCCGATGAGATGCAGGTGAATGTGAAACACTTCCTGTCCGCCTTCTTTGCCGACGTTGAATTGGAGCTTATAGCCAACGAGGCTGGCTTGCTGAGCGAGTTTCTTCGCGGTGACCACGAGATGACCAAGGAGCGGCTCTTGCGCTTCGGTGGCGTCGGCAACGGTAGCAATGTGCTCACGTGGAACGACGAGAAGATGCGTTTTGTCTTTTGGATGGATGTCTGCGAAGGCGACACACTTTTCGTCTTCATAGACGATCGTGGCTGGGATTTTCTTGGCAATAATTTTACAAAAGAGACAGTCGGACATGGGGTGGGATTTTATGATGTATCAAAAAAGAGTTCCTCTCTAGTCTAGAAAGGAACTCTTCAAATTACAATAGATTGGTCTCTCGAACTACTTCTTCAATGCGTACACGGCTCGGCCGACTCGGACGAACTCGTTGTTCTTTTGGAGGTTGAGGGAGATAGTGCCTTTCTTGACCTGGCGCTGTTTGAGAACGCCGGAGATGATTTCTTGTTTGGTAAGAGGACTCTTTTTTCGGAGGAGGCTCTCGATGATTTCGGAGACGGTGCCCTTCTTGTAGCCCCATTCTTTCAAGGCATACAAGCCACGTCCGACGAGGACGAACTGATCGTAACGGATGAGTTCGTTGTGGACGGCCTGAACGGTGACGACTTTTTTGTCGAAGCCGCTCTCGATGATTTTGTTGGCGATGTCGACGAAGTGGAGTGGCTGACCGATCTTCTTCAAGACGATGTAGGCCTTATCTCGGATGCTTCGTGGGTTGATGTGTCTCCAGGTGTTCAAACCAAAACCTTCCTTTGTCTTCTTGAGTCGCTTGTCGACCTCGAGAGCTGAGATGATGGTTGCGAGCTCATAGCTCTTTCCTTCTTCGACGAGTTTGTTCTTGATCTGTTCAGCGAGCTGCTCGAAGGCAACGACGTCGCCTGACTCCTGAAGTTTCTGGATACCAGCCTCGATAATCTTCTGAATATCTTTCGTCGCGATCTCCTTGGACTTCCAGTATGCGTGGAGCTGGTTATTTTTCTCGGCCTTTACGAGGGAAGGGTTTACGTTGAGAGAAAGTCGTATGATGCTTCCATCGATCTCGTTCTCGGATCCTATCGTGTTGAGAATTTCTGAGAGAATTTTTGACTCAAGAGCAATTCCACCACTCTGCTTGATGAAGGTGTTCGCAAGTTCGTTGATGCTCTGGAGTTTCGTGTTGAGGACCGTTCGTCGGAGTTTTGTGAGTGCAATTTTTTCGATCTGTCGGACACGTTCTCGTGTCACGGCAAACTTCTGGCCAATCTTCTCAAGGGTGAGACGTGGCTTGCTGTCGAGGCTGAAACGCTTGATCATGACCTCTTTTTCCTTTGGAGAGAGAACTAAAAGCATCTCCTCCATGAGCTGGATGAGACTTGTTTTTTGGCTCTGTGCTGCTTTCTTTGAGTCGGTTGGTTCGAGTACAGTTTCCATGACGAATTGAGTTAGAATCGGGGGTATACACTAGGTACTTTGCTTGGTTGTGTCAAGTACTGTATGGATTTTCCCCTGCCGGTGTAATAAGATGCCATTCTAGGCATCATCCTAATTTTTGTCAAGTATTCCAAGATTTGGCTTTGAGATTAGGCTCAGGCGTGGTACAAATGTACTGTTTTTGCCTGGGTGGCGAAATGGCAGACGCGCCAGCCTTAGGAGCTGGTATCGAAAGATGTGGAGGTTCGAGTCCTCTCCCAGGCACCAGACATGAGCGCGGAGCGCGAATGTCGTTCCCGCAGCCCGTCCCCTTTTCAGCTTTGATTTTAGCTTCAAATGTCCTTTGTCCACCTCCATTCTCACTCGTACTATAGTCTTTTGGATGGCCTTCGGCCCCCGGAAGCGATGGTTGAACGAGTGAAGGCGATGGGTTGTCCAGCTTTGGCGATTACGGATCACGGTGTTTTGTACGGCGCGATAGACTTTTATAAAGCTGCGAAGAAGGCCGGGATTAAGCCTATTATTGGGTGTGAAATGTATGTGGCGCAGCGAACCCGCTTTGACCGAACGGCCGGTGTGGACAATAAACCCTTCCACGTGACGGTGCTGGCCAAGAGTTTCAAGGGCTACCAAAATCTCATGCAGCTGGTGACAAAAGCGAATCTTGAGGGTTTTTACTACAAGCCGAGAATCGACCATGCTTTACTGAGTGTCTATAAAGAGGATCTCATTGTGTTGAGCGGATGTCTCAATGGTGAGGTGAGTCGTGCGATTCTGTCCGAGGATATGAAACTCGCGCGCGAGGTCATTCAGTTTTACAAAGACACCTTAGGGCCGGATCACTTTTATTTGGAGATTCAGGACAATCCTCTCTTGGAGCAGCAGGCAATCGTGAATGCGGGGCTCATCGAACTTTCGAAAGAGATGGATGTGCCGCTCGTCGCCACGGGCGACTCGCACTATGTGAAACCGGAGGAGCATCACTCGCACGATATTTTGCTCGCAATCCAGACGGGTGCAAATATTTATCAGGAGGATCGTATGAAGTTCTCGGGTGACTTTTCTTTGAGGACACCGGAGCAGATGAAGGAGGCGTTTGCGCACGTTCCGGAGGCGATCGCGAAT
>JAHFJT010000143.1 GCA_023245695.1 Candidatus Peregrinibacteria bacterium
AACTGAAGCCCTAGGGTCCGTTACTGGCCCTTTTCTTTTACAACAATATCGGAAGCCTCGCGTGGGGACGTAGCTCAATTGGCTAGAGCACCTGCTTTGCAAGCAGGGGGTTGTGGGTTCAAGTCCCGTCGTCTCCACCAGATTTTATGGCAGCTTTATATATAAGGCTGTTTTTTTGTGGTTAGTTTTTAGGCTTTCTGCTTTGTGAAGTGACTGTGGCTGGCATAGTTTGACAGTTTTATTTAAATATACTATATTATCACTGTTTTTCTCTCCTTATGTCACTTCCTCATACTATTTCCGATCTTCTTTTGGCTTCTGGCCTGGGCGAGGCAGAGGTTTTGGTGTATCAGGAGCTTTTGAGTCGACCGGCTCGGTTTGCACATGAGCTCGTGGGAAGAACAGGTTTGAGTAAAAGTTCTGTATATCGTGCTCTGGAAAGTCTTCGAATGCAGAAGATGATTGGTGAAGATGAGCAGGGCATTCGTGCAGCGTCTTTGAAGGCGCTTGTGGCTGGGTTGGATCAGGCGAGTCGGAAGCTTGCGAAGGTGGCTCAGGGACTCAGAAAGGTGTCGCCTTTTTTACGTGTTCCGATGGAGACTGTGGAAGAGTATCAGCATTTTTATGGTGAGGATCAGGTGGCAGATGCGTACTTGAGTATGGCGGAGCGGGTAGGGAATGGTGGTGTGAATTTGGATTTTGGAGATTTTGAGAGTTTTTTGCCGAAGGTGGGAGGACACGCGGTCGGGAATCGATTCCGGGAGGAGCGAGCGAAGCGAGCGACCAATAAGGCTCTCTGTACGACTTTTGGTCCGACATCGGCCTACTACTGCACGTCACAGGATGAGCAGGTTTTTCGTAATAAAGTGAAGATTCTCGATATCGACTTCAAAGATCGCTTCATCGTATTCTCTGATACGGGAGATTTTGTATTATTCGCCAATACTTGTGACCAGGACATAGATGCGGTTCTCGTAAAATCTAGACTTATTGCTGATATGCAGCGAGGTCAATTCGATATTTTTTCCCAGAAGCTTGGGAATTTTTAATACGGTTTTAGCTTTAATATAAGGCTTTTTTGACGTGTGGCTGATTTTTTTGACGCAATATTTTTTGCAAAGGATGATGGGGCTCTTGATATAACCCCTCATATGTATGGATCAGTCCTTTCTTCAGTTTCTTGATAATGTATCGCCGGTCATTGGTGGAAAAAAGTATCTCATTCCTCCTCCGAAACTTTCTCCTCTCGAGCGCAAACAGCGGCGCCTGACGTATCGAAATGAAAATATGCTCTACAAACGAGTGAGCTCTTTGAGTGGTGAGTCGATCATTTCCTTTTTCGACAAGGAAAGTCCTTTTGTGGTCTATAGCCATGATGAGTGGTGGTCGGAGAAATGGGATCCCTTGAATTACGGAATGTCGTACGACTTTGGTCGCGGCTTCTTTGAGCAGTTTTATGAGCTTCAACTTCGTGTCCCAAGAGCCCCTTTGGTGAATAATAAAGCGGATAATTCGCCGTACTGTAATTTTGCGGATGGAAATCGGAACTGCCATATGGTGACGTCGGCAAATTGGAATCAGGATTCGTACTATGGATTTTGCCTGGTGAGTTGTCGGGATACGATGGACTCCCTATGGTGCACTGAAAGTGAGCTCATGTATGAATGCAGTGATTGTCGCAATTGCTACCACCTTCTCTTTGGGCGCCATTGTCAGAACTCAAGCGATAGCGCTTTTTTGTATGACTGTATTGGTGTGAAAAATTCTCTCTTTTGTGTCGGTCTTCGAAATGCCGAGTATCATATTTTTAATAAGCCAGTATCTAAAGACGAATTTCAGAAAGCATATAATTATTATATTTGCGGAAGCTATTCGCGGCTTGAGGAAGCCAAAAATATGTATCATGCTTTTTTGACACGGTATCAAAATACGCGAAGTACGTTTCATATCGCTTCTGAAAATGTGAGTGGAAATAATATCTGGAATTCGCGAAACATTGTCGATGGATCTGACGTGTATGATTCACAGGACTCGTATTTCTTGCACGATGGCCTCAAGGCAAAAGATTGTTCCGATATCTGCTTTTTTGATGGAGCGGAGCTCTCGTATGAGTCGACGAGCCTCATCGGATATGGATATCGTTTCACGAATTATTGTCGGGACTCTTATGATCTTTTGTACTGCGATAGTTGTTACAGTTCAAAAAATTGTTTTGGATCCATCGGACTTCGTAATAAAGAGTTCTGTATTTTTAACGTGCAGTACTCGGAACATGAGTACTACGAGATCGTTTCTCGAATTATAGAATCGATGCATCTGCGAGGGGAGTGGGGTGAGTTTTTCCCTGTTCAGCACAGTTTGTTCTCCTATAACGAAACACTCGCTTATGTGCATTTTCCGCTTGATAAAGCGGATACATTGAGTCGTGGATGGAAATGGAAAGAGCCGGAATCCCTCAGATCTGAAACGAATATTGAGATCATACCCGATTCCATCGCTGAAGTGGCGCCCTCATTTTGCACGACGCTTCTGAGCTGTGCTGTATCAGGGAAGCCCTATAAAATCATTCCTCAGGAGTTACGATTCTATCAGACGATGAACTTGCCGATACCTCGGCTATGTCCTGATCAGCGGCAGCGAGAGCGGATGGCTCGTCGTGATGGTGGTTAGTGCTTCACACTCTCACTTGCCATGAATGCCTTGATGTCTGCAACCGTCGACATGAACTGGGATGGGAAGATGATCGTAGAGTTTTTTTCTACGGCGATCTCGGCCATGGTCTGGAGATTTCGGAGTTGTAGGGCGATCGGATGGGCGGCCATAATATCGGCTGTTTCTGCGAGCTTCTGTGATGAGAGGAATTCGCCCTCTGCGGCAATAATTTTGGCGCGTTTTTCTCGCTCGGCTTCGGCCTGTTTTGCCATGGCGCGCTGCATGGTTTCTGGAAGTTCAATATCTTTGATCTCTACGACGGAGATGATCACGCCCCATGGCTCTGTATGGGCATCAAGCACGACGG
>JAHFJT010000144.1 GCA_023245695.1 Candidatus Peregrinibacteria bacterium
ACGAAACTGTGCGCGGGTGTGATGGTCATGGCGCCGGTTCCAAACTCGGGATCGGCCTCTTTGTCAGCGATCATGGTGGCCTTTATCGTGCCATTGATCCACGGAACGTCGAAGGTTTTCCCAATGAATTTTTTGTAGCGCTTGTCGTCGGGATGGACCACGATGACTTTATCGAGAAACTTCGTCTCAGGACGTGCGGTACCAATACTAAATGGACCATACTTCATATAGTAGAAGCGGCTGTTGGTTTGCTTGTAGCTCACCTCATCGTCGGCGAGGGTGGACTGACATCGAGGACACCAGTTTACGATACGATTGCCGCGATAGATGAGTCCATCGTCGAACATTTGCTTGAAGATTGTGCGGACGGCGAGACTTGGTCCAGCGTCGAGCGTGTAGGTTTCTCGGCTCCAGTCGCAGCTTGATCCCATTTTCCGTACTTGATTACGGATGGTACTCTGAGATCCTGCAACGAACTCTTCGACCTCTTCGACGAACTTTTTCCGTCCGAGGTCGTGGCGCGTGATGCCTTTTGCGAGAAGGAGTTTTTCAACTTTGTTCTGCGTCGCGATACCGGCGTGGTCGGTTCCTGGAATCCAGAGGGTCGGGTCGCCGAGCATTCGGTGGTACCGAATCATGATGTCCTGGAGGGCGAGCATTGAGGCGTGGCCAAGATGAAGCGTACCGGTGGCATTGGGCGGAGGCATGACGATCGTGAAGGGCTTCTTGTTCTTGTTGGCTTTTGGTTTGAAGGCACCAGCCTTTTCCCAGCTTTGATAAATGCCGTCTTCGTACTTTCCGGCTTCATATGCCTTTGGAAGTGTCTCTTCGGTATACTGAATTGTTTTTTTGGCCATGGGGAGGTGTTGATTTTATGTGCCCGGATATGATACATGGAGCTTTAGGTGGAAGCCAAACAATTTGACAAAAACGACTTTTCAGCTTATAATTGCCTCGTACCAATCTTATCATGCCATCCATGGGCGAACATCCAGAAAAACTCAAGTCTGCCTCTCAGGAAGCTGGTAACTCAGCCTCTGAGATTCGAGATACTCAGGATAGTAATCTCGACTTCAGCGCCTCTTCCAACGTGAAGGAGGTTATGGGGTCTCTTCCTGCTGAGCAAGCGCGAGGCACTGCGGCTGGAACACGACAGCAGGTTGTCACCAAGACACCTCAGGAGCGCAAAGAAGAGCTCTTGGCACGACTCCCAAAGGATCCGGAGCGAGCTGAAAAGTACATGAAGCGTCAGGTCACCCTTACGCTCGAAAAGGAGCTTCACGAGCTTGAAAATAAGATTGATCATACCTCCAACTTCTACGAACTGAACGTCTTGATGGCGAAGATTCGTCGATACCGCGATATTCTCGCTGACTTGATGCACGTGGCGTTTGAGCAGCTGAAGAGTTTGTGGCTTCAGTTTGTGCATAACCTCTCCATATAGTAGTATTGGGCCGTGGCCACCCTAACGACCCATCAGATTGAGCTGGTTGAGAAGATTCTGACTCTAAAAAAGGAGAAGAATGCGGTTATTCTCGTTCATAATTATTTGAGACCCGAGGTGTACGAGGTTGCTGATTTTATCGGCGACTCTCTTGGCTTGTGCGAAGAGGCGGCCCAGACGAAGGCGGACATCGTCGTGTTTTCTGCGGTGCACTTCATGGCGGAGAGTGCGGCGCTTTTGTTGCCTCATGCGAAGGTGCTTTTGCCAAACTACAATGCAGGCTGCGCGCTGGCGGACATGATTACGGCTGAGCAGTTACGCGCATTTAAACTGGAACATCCTGGAGCGGCGGTCGTGTGCTACATCAACTCCTCAGCCGAGGTGAAGGCGGAGTCGGATGCGGTGTGCACGTCAGCAAATGCCGCGGAGGTGGTTCGGAATCTTCCTGAGAAAAAAATTCTCTTTGTGCCGGATAAAAATCTCGCGAACTTTGTGGCACGGCTCGTTCCTGAGAAAGAGATTATTGCGTGGGAGGGCTATTGCCCTATCCATCACAAGATCACTGTGGAGCAGGTCATGAAGGCGAAGGCCGATCATCCGAATGCGAAGGTGATTGCGCACCCAGAGTGCCCAGAAGATATTTTGCGAATTGCCGATAAAGTGGCGAGCACCACGGGTATGATGAAGTTTGCGGAGCAGAATGAGAATGATGAGTTTATTATTATTACCGAATGTGGATTGACACAGCGCATGATCAAAGAGATGCCTGAAAAAAAATTCCTCTCTGTTTGCAACATGTGTTACGATATGAAAAAGACGACGCTCGAGTCGATCCTGGAAGCGCTTGAACAAGAGCAATTTGAGATTATGATTCCAGAGCATGTGGCCGTTCGGGCGAGAAAAAGTTTCAAGAGAATGTTTGAGCTAACTGGAGGTGTGAGCAAGATTCCTTCGCTGGTAGAGTAGCCATTTTCCACATTACGCATGGACCGAACCGTTCTTGCTCAGAAAACTCATAACGCCGCGCAGCGCTTACACCCAAGCGATTCTCTCTATAAGCAGTGGGTTTTTCGGTATACGTTTTTGGAGTTGGAAAAAGATCTTGGCCCTCAGGGTGATATTACGTCTCAGGCGCTTTTCCCGGATTACGTCGAAATCGATTCGTTTGTGATTTCAAAATCTTCAGGTGTGCTTGCGGGTATTCAGGAGGCGAATTACTTCCTCGTAGGAAGCGATCCGGCGTTCAAACCTCGCGTCGGAAGGCTGAGTGCGGATTTTTTGAAGAAGGATGGTGATCGAGTCGAGCCGGGTGATATCATTTTACGATTGAAAGGTAACGTGCAGGACATTCTCAAGGTTGAGCGCATTTTGCTCAATCTTTTACAACGCATGAGTGGTATCGCGACGGTGACCGATCGATATGTCGATTTGCTTCGACGGCTACAGTGTCCGGCGCTCTTGGTACCTACTCGAAAAACGGTATGGGGCTTGCTCGATAAGCGCGCCGTCGTCATTGGAGGTGGCGGAACGCATCGATTGG
>JAHFJT010000145.1 GCA_023245695.1 Candidatus Peregrinibacteria bacterium
ATGGAACTGGTAAGACGGTTCGTGTGATCGCTTTTGTTACCGAAGACAAGGCAAAGGAGGCAAAGGCTGCTGGTGCTCTCAAGGCCGGTGCTGATGAGCTCATCGAAGAGATTTTGAAGGGATTCCTCGACTTCGATGTCGCGGTTGCTACTCCAGATATGATGAAGTCTCTCGGTAAGGTTGCGAAGATTCTCGGTCAGAAAGGTCTCATGCCGAACCCAAAGGCTGGAACCGTTACCACCGATATCTCCAAGACGATCGAGCAGATCAAGAAGGGTCAGGTTGAGTTCCGTGTCGACAAGTTCTCTGTTATCCACAATATGTTCGGGAAGGTTTCTTTCTCTGAGAAGCAACTTCAGGAAAACTTCTTGAGCCTGATGAAGGCCGTCATGGATGCTAAGCCTGCATCTGCCAAGGGTACTTACCTTCAGAAAGTCTCTCTCGCTACGACGATGGGACCTGGAGTGAATGTGGCTATCCCAAGCATTACGGAGGCGCTTAAGTAAGCGGTTTGAATTTCTCCTATTTTTTGCTATAATGTTTCTGTATGGCTTCGGCCTCGGGGTGATTCTGAAATGGGTCACCCCTGATTTTTATTCAAGGTACAGAGCTTTACAATCCCCTGAATAAGCTCCAAATGTACTTCTTTTGAGATATAGCCTAATTTTTGATAGAGTCTTTTGCCGTCTATAAGCCTTAATTGCGATATCGTGGCCGTACGCTGGATTCCGTCACCTACATCTACTGGTACATAATATTTTCCAGTCTTTATCTTTGTAGTGAGCGGTACACCCCAAAACACTTCATTGCTAAATTTTCTCAAAACAACAACTGGTCGAGCAAAATTTTTCCCTTTTCCATTTTGCTCAAAGCCCACATTCTTACCGATTGAACACCACCATATGTCACGTTCCTGAAAGTACGTTCGATAGAGATTCGATTCAATATCCGATTTTTTCTCGTGCCACTCCTGAAATTCAGAAAGCATACAAAATATGGGTATATGATTCTCACATTATCCCATGTTTATGCGGGCTTTCCTAATTACATTATTGTGAAATTTTTCTGACAAGAATCATATATTTCTGCAAGGTCTTACTTATTTTTCTTGAGGCATTCAAGAATATTGCTAACGACCAGTTCGGAAATAATACAGTTGAAGGTAATCGTGCTTGAGTCGGCTGAAGAAATAGTGACTCATCTCGCGGAAGGCTTTGTAGGCGTAGACCATTGGACAGTTCAGGCGAATGAGGCTTCTCGTTTCTCCTATTGAGCCTTCGATATCCTTGCGAATATTAGATATAACTTCTGGGCGGATCCGAAGATTCAGCGCTTCGAGATTGTCGAATTCAAAATATGAAGACATGAGCGAAATTGATCCGTCGTCTTCCTTGCGTCGCATTCTCATGTATACCTCGTTTGCGATCTTTTTTTCGTTTTGCATGAAGTCGGTCATGATTTTTGGCAAGCTTTCACTGTTGAGTATTTTTTCAAACTCTGGCTTGGTGATTGGTCTTTTGAACTGCTCTTCAAATATCTCTGGCACTACGAGTACAATATCTTCAATAAAATTGAAGAAATCGAGAAACGATGCCTTCTGCATTCTTGCTCTTCCTGTTGGGCTTTCTGTCGGCTCACCGTCAATGAGAAGAATTCTTCGAGACCATTTTTTACTGCGATCACTTTCATCGAAAAGCGATTTTTCATCCATCTCTAATGTGTTCCTGTAGGCTTCAGTGAGGTGATGAACGGCTTCCCTATCTGTTCGGAATTTCAAAATTACTTCGCCAAATCTTCCTCTTGCGAGGTCGTCGGTAATAATTCCAATCATGCCATGCTCGTTCGCATAACTCCAAATTTCCTCGAACGACGCGGCTGCGATAGCTGAGAGTTCGACTTTTTTTGCCAGATCGGCATCTGGCAGATTGAGTGTCCCGACATCTCTATCTTTGTCTGCCGTGGCCTGAAGATCCTTCTTCAGTTTCCCAACGCCTTGATGGAAGGGGCAGCCTGGGATAATGTTGGCTATGGAGTCAACGGAGTTAGGGGTTTTCATAGAGCTACCTAATGTGTTTGAAATATGGTACTTTACTACTATATTTTGCTTTTGTCAATCACCCAAAAATGGCACGCAAAATAGCGACGGGCCGCCCCGTCTGGTTTGAAGCTGGAAATACGGCATTCAGCTTTGCTTCGGGGCAAAGTAACATTAAGCTAAAGGCTCCCCATGACTATTCTGTCACGACCGTCTCAGTAGCCAGCTTTGATGCAACTGGAAGGCCTGTGGTTTCGAGCTCAAGGGTGCATTCGAGGGCTTGGAGGGCGACGTCGAGCTGCTGATCGTCGGGTTCCTGGGTCGTGATCTTCTGGAGAAGGAGGCCTGGGGCGACGAGGATCTTCACAAAGGCGTTATCGACGTGCTTGGCGCTCCACTTGAGGACTTCATAGGCGACACCACCAATGAGGGGCAACCAGGCGAGGCGAAGAAGGAAGTTAGCGATAAAGGTGTCCTGTTTTGGGAGGAACATGTAGGTGAAGATGCTGATGACGAAGATGATCAGGATGAAGCTCGTGCCGCAGCGTGGGTGGAAGCGGGTCTGCTGACGTGCGTTTTCCACCGTGAGAGCGAGGCCTTTTTCGTAGGTCCAGACCGCCTTGTGCTCGGCACCGTGGTACTCAAAGACTCGGTGCATTTCCTTGGAGTAGAGCATGAGCGCGAGGTAGCCGACAAAAATTCCCATCTTGATGACGCCATCAATGAGATTAAAGAGCAGGTAGTTATTGTGAACGGCTGGGATCACTTTTTCGAGCTGGGTAGTAATGAGAAGCGGAAGAAACTTGAAGAGAAAGATGCTGATACCGAACGCCACGATGAGCGAAACGGCAAAGAGGATCGAGTCGAGTGCTGATTTATTTTCTTCTCCTTTTTGAATCTCCTCTGGTGTCTCGTCGGCAAAAATCGCGGACGAGAAGTT
>JAHFJT010000146.1 GCA_023245695.1 Candidatus Peregrinibacteria bacterium
TACCAATCGGCAAACCAGCAGCCGTTTTTCCACATGGAATACTGAGCGCAGGAACACCTGCGGCATTCGCTGGAATTGTGAGGGCATCGGCGAGGTACATAGCGACAGGGTCGTCAATCTTCTCACCTGGTTTGAAGGCCGGAATCGGACTGGTAGGCGTCAATAAAACATCCACATCCTTGAACACCGCATCAAAATCATCTTTAATGAGCGTTCGAACTTTGAGCGCCTTATTATAAAATGCATCGTAGTATCCAGCGGACAATACATAGGTTCCGATCATAATTCGTCGCTTGATCTCAGCACCAAATCCTTCTCCTCGTGCATGGTAATAGTAATCCACAATCGACTCCCCTTCCTGTTTTGGACGGCTTCCATATCGGATACCATCAAAACGTGCGAGATTGGCACTGAGCTCTGCTGGCATGACAATGTAGTAGACGGCCACCGCATACTTCGTGGAAGGAAGGCTCACCTCTTTCACGGTCGCACCGAGCGACTCATAGACCTTCGCCACGGCCATCACCGCATCACGAATCTCTGGATCCACACCTTCGGCAAAGTACTCTTTCGGGAGACCAATTTTCAAACCCTTCACACCCTTATCAATCCCAGCCAAGTAGTCTGGAACCGGGACATCCGGTGTCGTGGCATCACGAGGATCTTTTCCGGCAAGGGTCTGGAGAATGAGCGCCGAATCACCCACCGTCTTCGTAAAGTGACCCACCGTGTCGAGAGATGAGGCCATCGCCGTCACACCACTTCGAGAAATACGTCCATAGGTAGGTTTTAAACCGACACAGCCACAGAGCGCGGCTGGCTGACGAATCGAACCACCAGTATCAGTACCCATAGAAAACGGGGCCATATTCGCCGCAACCACAGCCGCAGAACCACCAGAACTTCCTCCAGCAATCGTCGTCGGATCAGCAGGGTTCATTGTTGGACCGAAACATGAGTGCTCCGTAGAGCCACCACACGCAAACTCATCCATATTTGTTTTTCCAAGAAACACGACACCCGCCGCTCGCAACGTCGCGATCGCCGTTCCGTCAAATGGTGACACAAATCGTTCGAGCATCTTTGAGCAGCATGTCGTTCGAACGCCTTTCGTATTGAAGATATCCTTCAGGGCACATGGAATACCATCGAGCGCAGACAAAGGTTTCCCCTCACTGTAGCGCTTATCGGCAGCCTCAGCCTGAGCAAGCGCCTCGTCCTCCATGAGGAGCACGTACGCATTGAGCTCGTCGTTTCGTCGCTTCGCCTCAGCCAAGTAGGCCCGCGTAAGCTCCATCGAAGTGCACTGCTTCTCGCGAAGCATCGTACTCATCTCCTGAACTGAAAGTGACAAAACATCCATAAATATAATTTTAAATGCGGGGACAGGGGGCGGGAACTACGCTCGCTCACGCTCGCGTCTACTCCAACACCGGCTTCACTCGAATCTGATCTTGCTCTACCGGAAGTTCTGTTGAGCCGAGAAGCGCATCTCGCGAAACCCACTCCTGGTTCACAACATCCTCACGCATCACGTTCGTCAAACCCGTCACCTGATTGGTTGGGGTTACGGCAGATGTATCCACCTCATTCAACACCTCAATATACTGTAAAATATTCGTGAGCTGAGTCGAGAACTTTTTAACCTCATCGTCAGTGAGACCGAGACGAGCCAGTTTTGCGATATGTCGAACCTGTTCCTGGGTAAGCTGCATGAGCGCATTATACACATTTTTTCTTTATGGCAAAATTTGTGCTAGAATACCCACGTGGAAAACACCCTCAAAAATATTCAGACGGTCGCCTTTTGCTTCTTTTTCGCCCTGGGAATTGGATATTTACTGAGCAGCTTGCTCGTATTGAACGGCAACTTTCTACCAGTGAGCAACACTGTAAAGCAAATTCTCTTTCTCCCGACGATCGTCATGGGTATGGGATATACGGCCAGTAGCATCCTCCAAGGCCTTGCGTCTGAGGGAAAAAACTCTAGAATACAGACCATTACGGTGATCGGATTCACGATCATTATAGCGGCCATCGTCATTTTTATACACTTCGGAATCCCACTAAATAAATGAGCATAGCCATGGAACAAGCACCGCCAAAAAAAGTTATGGTATTCGGAACCTTCGATCTCTTTCATGCAGGTCATGAGAATATGTTCGAACAGGCACGTAAACTTGGTGACTTTATCGTGACGGTCATTGCTCGTGATGAGACCGTGCGAAAAATAAAGGGTGAGTATCCGTACTACAATGAGCGTCAGCGTCTCAAAAATGTCAAAAATAGCAATCTCGTCGACAAGGTGATTCTGGGAAATCTCGGAGATAAGTATGAGATTATCAAAAAAATCCGGCCAGACGTTATTGCGCTTGGATACGATCAGTTTGCCTTCACCTATCAGCTCGAAAAGTTCCTAATCGATGAAAAAATGAACACCCAGATCGAGCGACTCAAGGCATATAAGCCAGAGATGTATAAGTCGTCTATTATTCGTGCCACGATGCTCGAGAAGCGTATTCACGGAGGACTCGAGACACCGGGGGTCGCCACGATCACCGCAGAAGATATCGCAAATGCCAACGCAGAGATCGCTTTTACCCCACACATCTAAAAAACTTCACATGAGCACCCTCACTCTCAGCATCCAAAACAGTCTCAAAAATCTCTGGAGAAATCGATACGGATCGATCGCCACGATTTTACTCATCGCGATTATTCTCTTTATTCTGAATATCATCTTGGTGGTGAACATGATCGTGAAGGGCCAGCTGTCAGATCTTGGTCAGAAGATCAATCTCATCGTCTATCTCCAGGACAACATCGATCCAAAGAAGGCACAAACGATCAACGACTCGATCAAGCAGCAAGACGGTGTGAAGGACTCAGTCTTTATCTCCAAGCAACTTGCGCTCGCAAATTTCCTAAAAGACCACCCACAAACGGCTCAGTACTACCAGAAAA
>JAHFJT010000147.1 GCA_023245695.1 Candidatus Peregrinibacteria bacterium
AAGTTCAACAACAATGTCACCTGGCTACCAAGGAGGTCCAGCCACGACGGGAAGAAATGCTTCGAACAAAACTCTACTTCTCTACAAAAAGGTTTACACCTGAAGTAGGGCATAAGGACGAAACATTCGGAGGAGCACGCGACAAATCGTCACGCGCTCCTCCCCTTCCCAAATCTACTTCAAAAAATTCTTCCCGAAAAAAAACTTCGGTGGTATGATCGTGCCGTGAAATCCCCTCTCTTCATTTTTCTTATCGCGAGTTCACTTCTTGTAAGTGGATGTAGCAAACTTGAGTCTCTGAAAAAAGATGTCCAGCAAGGCGCGTCAAATGCGGCCCAGCAAGCACAAAAACAAGCGGAAAGTGTAAAGGCGAACATTACAGAAACGAAACAGAACATCGATCGAAAAATTCAGAAAGTTGAAAATGTCGTCAACGCGGTTGGCGAACTCAAGAAAGAGTTGTAAAAACTCATAAGAACAGGGAGGTTCACGTTGTATCTCGATCCCGAACCTCAATTTCTATGAAACCCCTCAAAGTCCAGTTCCACGTGCACACCGCACAGGATCCGATCGATCATCCAAAGCACTCTGCTGAAGAGATGCTCGACTTCGCTGCAGCGAAGAACTACGACGTCGTCGCCATTACTCACCACGATCATTTTTTCTTCAACGACGAGATACGAGCATACGCCGAAAAACTCGGTATTCTCCTCGTGCCTGGTATCGAAAAAACCATCTCAGGACGCCACGTGCTCATCATCAACGCCACGAAAGACGTCGAACAGATCAATACCTTCTACGACCTCTGCAAGTACCGCAAACTGCATCCGGACTGTCTCACGATTGCCGCACACCCCTACTATCCACGCGGATTTTGCCTGCAGGAAAAGCTCCTCGAAAACATCAACCTCTTCGACGCGATCGAGTACTCGTGGTTTTTCGCGGAGAAATTAAATAGTTTCAATAAAAAAGCAGAGCAGGTCGCCAAGCTCCATCGCAAGGCACTTCTGGGAACCTCGGACAATCATATCCTCCCCTACTTCGACCAAAATTTCTCTCTGGTCTACGCCGAAAAAAACTGGCCAGCCATTCGTGAAGCCATTCTCGCGAACAAGATCGAGATGAAACCAACCCCCCTTACGCCAAGTGAGCTCCTAAAACTGACAACCCAGATGATCTTTGAGTTTGATCTCCCTTACCAATTCCGGAGCCTCAAGGCAAAAATAAGCTCATATAAAGCTGAAAAAACTCAGAAATAGTACAAACGTCTGTCGAGAAAATTGACAGATGTGAAAATAACATTAATATGCGATCTTCCATACACCCTAACCTTTTTTCTTATGGGAAATATCAATGAACAAAATAGTGATCTTGACTTAGTTCGGCTTGGAGTTACAGCAACCACAGTGATGCCAGAACTGAGAGCCTCCATGAATGAGATTGGCATGGTCCTTGCGCGGCACGCACTGAGTGATACAGAAATAGCTCAAAAAATCGCGCAAGAAATTCCAGGATTCCAGAGAATGAGTGCCGACGAACAAGTCATTGCAACTCACAAATATCTGATGTTCATGGGCAGAGAATATTTTGACGCATCAAGATGGGTCCAGATACATCCGCCAACAAAGATTCAATGCACAAGAAATACAGATAACAATCCAGACGTCGATCGAATACGAGAAGAGTTTAGCGCTATAACAGATAATGTCATACGAAATCTTCAAGCGCTATCGACACCAGAAAATATCGCCTTGGCCATCAGGGCCATAATGGAAGATGGAGAAATGAAGAAATAAGCGGTTTCCCTATCATCATAAAAACGAAAAGTGCTACAATCAAAGGAGCACTTTTTGTATTTTGTTTCAAAAAAACTCACCCCCCTCTTTTCATGAGAAACCTCCTTGCACGAATTATCGATCAAGCACAGAAAGATCGTCAGCGCCTTGTCTTCGCCGAAACTGACGATCCACGAACGCTCCAAGCAATCGACTATCTCGACGACCACAAAATCGTGACGCCAGTATTGATTGGGAATAAAGAAAAAATCGGCGAACTCGCCAAAGAACACAACATCAAAATGGCGCTTGAAGATCTCGAAATTTTCGATCCAGAGTCACCAGAAAATGCAGAAAAAATAGAGAAGTATGCACAGGAACTTTTTACGCGTCGCAAGGAAAAGGGTATAACCATCGAGCAGGCGCATGAACTCATGAAAAATCACGACTACATTGGATGCATGATGACACACTTCGATGAGGTTGGTGGACTCGTATCCGGTGCCAACTCGCACTCAGCAGATTTTCTCATTCCAATTTTTCACGTCATTGGCGTTAAGGAAAAATTTCATAAAGTATCGGGGGTCTTCTTCATGGTCATGCGTGGACGACTTATGCTCTTCGCAGACTGCTCGGTCATGATCAATCCAGACGCGAACGATCTCTCGAATATTGCGCTAGACACAGCGCAAACAGCCCGTCGATTTGGAATCGAACCACGAGTAGCGATGCTCTCGTACTCTACTCACGGAGCAAGTGATGATCCGATGGCAACCAAAGTCGCGGAGGCCGTAAAAATTATTCAACAGCGTGATCCATCACTCATCATCGATGGAGAAATTCAACTTGATGCCGCGATCGTTCCAGAAGTTGCGATGAAAAAATTCCCGAACTCACCACTGCATGGCAATGCAAACGTGCTCGTATTTCCCGATCTCAATAGTGGAAACATCGGATACAAATTGTGCGAACGTCTCGCAGGAGCCGACGCAGTAGGACCTATATTACAAGGCTTAAATAAGCCAGTAAACGACCTTTCGCGTGGATGTACCTGGATGGACATCGTGCACGTCGCAGCGATCACTGCATGCGAGGCAATGTCTGCGGACTACGACGCCAAAGAGTACCAATAATATACCTT
>JAHFJT010000148.1 GCA_023245695.1 Candidatus Peregrinibacteria bacterium
CACCTTGGTAGAATCGTGGTCGTGCCTACGCTAGAAAGGGGCACTTCGATGGTCACACGCGCAGAGCGGGAGGATCACGGGGATCCCTTCTCTACGATATGAACACTCGGAGTTCTAGAGAAAATGAGGAAGGGTGGGTGGGATTTTCTACACAGCTCCAAGTGCTACACGCAGGAAAACTCATTGCGTTGTGACGTTCAAAACTCTACTGGTTGTAAAGGAACACGGGCAGAAAACAGCACGACCGTAGCAAGAATAAGCCATTTTCCGACCGGTTCGTCTTTATATACTAAAACAGCAAGTTTGTCAAACTATGAAGCTGAAATGGGTGGTACGGGATGGGATTTCCCCCTTTTACACTTCGCTCAAATTGCCGGTATCGTTCAAAATTTGCTGTTGCTCTTCCAGGGTCTGCGGTCGTTTGATGTGATCTTTTTGCATGCAACGAAACACGAATTCCACTACCTGCATCACCGTGGTTCGATCTTCTGGAAATTGTTTTAGAAGTCGGTTTGTAAGTCGTTCTTTATCGTTCCAATCATATCTTTCTCCGCACATTTGGATCAAATGCTGACCTGTTTTAGTATTTGGATTAAAAAGATATTGCCCTCTATTGATTCCGTTGCGTTTTCCGCTTAACAAAGCGACCCCAGAGATACCAAGTGAAAAAAGATCGGTTGTAGGTTTCGTTCCTCTACAGTCTGCAATTTCTGGTGACATGTAATAATACGTACCAAATCCTCCTGCATTTTTATCGTTTGATGCATGCATCGAACCATATTTTCTAAAAAATTATCCGGCTTGATGTCTCCGTGCTGTACACCAGCACTTCTGAATCCGTCGAGATAGGGAAGAGCTCCTGCTAGAAAATTTTTCACTTCTGTAATATCTAAGCCTTGTTTTTCTCGCCATATTTCTTTCATGGTGCGTCCAGGAATATATTCCGTAATTCTCATACCATCTTCCGCTGCGATAAAATCCGGAATTCCCAGGGCTAGTAGTTGCGTCCGTACACTTTGAAAGATTTCGTGTGCTTCTTGTGCTCTTGCAAACCATCTCGTCTGATCATACGCTTTGACGACAACTTCTTGGTTATCGGTCAAAGATCGGCCCCGATAGACTTTTGCTCGTTGGCTTTTATCATATTTCATTCGCGACTCCAGGACATAGTCCTTTCCGTCGACACTGATTTCTTTTGGGTTGATGCGCATGTGGTGAGTTTTTGGCGTGCTATTGTATACTTTTTGTTTATATTGTCAAATATTGAGGCTGGAATGAGGCTTCGTGGGTGATTCTGCATTCAATCCGATATACATTCTCCAGGGGGAGTGCTATGTCTAAAAACACCCAAAAACGATTGTCTATCGATCTGCATGCAAATAGCTATCGATTCGCTAGCGATATGATATACAACGCTCTGAGGCACTTTTTCAACATACAAAACCCAGCGCGGAATGTATATCGATGTGCAATACATCGTGCATCTTAGATTTTTGTCTTACACTTTTTTGAGTCGAGCCAACGATTCATCTTTTCCCAGTGCCCATACGACCTCAAACACTCCAGGTGAGAATTGCTCACCGGTGAGGATGGCGCGAACTGGCCAGAAGACCTGACCGTTTTTGAGACCGAGCTTGGCGACTACCGCCATGAGCGTTTCTTTGATCTTTTCTTCGGTCCAGCCAGAGTCGGTGATCGACTCGAGTGCACTCGCAACTTCCGGGACGACCTGTTTGACGATCGTGTCATCGACCTTCATTTTTTCGCTGTAGACGATTTCTGGCTTGAACTCGGGCGTTGTGAAGAAAAACTTTACATAGTCATTCACCGGTTTTGGATCCTGGATGATTTTTTCTTCGACGGTTTTGAGAGCACGTGCGAGGAGGTCCGAGTTTTTTTTGTACTCAGGTGCAAGATATGCTTCGCATTCTTTCAATAAAATGTCGGTTCGCGCGGTTGGATTTTTTTCCACGGCTTCAAGGAACTTTCGTCGGCGCCACTGCCAGTTGTACCAGTCGAGTTTTTCTAAATTAAAAATCGCGCCTGATTTGTGAACGTTCTCGAGAGAGAAATCTTGAATGAGTTCCTCCATGGAGTAGATCTCTTTTTCGATACCTTTTCCAGGATGCCAGCCGAGGAAGGCGATGAAGTTGATGATTGCTTCGCGCATGTAGCCTTTCTGAATGTACTCTTCGACGGCGACGTCGCCCTGACGTTTGGAAAGCTTGGAGCGGTCGGCGTTGAGCAAAAGTGAAAGGTGAGCGTACTCTGGTGGTGTCCACCCGAAGGCTTGATAGAGCCAAATATGCTTCGGTGTAGAAGGGAGCCACTCTTCACCACGGATGACGTGCGTGATCTCCATATCATGATCATCGACGACGTTTGCGAGGTGATAGGTTGGAAATCCGTCTGACTTTACGAGGACCTGATCGTCGATAGATTTCGAATCGAATCGAACTTTTCCACGAATAAGATCTTCGATGATGACCATGCCTTCTGGGATTTTTTGTCGAATCACGAAGGGGAGTTGCGCAGCAATTTTGTTCCCGACCTCTTCTGGTGAGAGTCCGAGACATTTTCGATTGTACATTGGTGCCTCGTGTCGAGCTTCTTGTTTGCGTCGCATTTCTTCGAGTTCTTCTTGAGTGCAGAAACATTTATACGCATGACCGGATGCGAGGAGCTGATCGATCGCTGCTCGATACTTGTCGTTTCGTTGTGATTGAATGTATGGACCGTGTGGGCCGCCATTGTCTGGACCTTCGTCCCACTCGATGCCGAGCCATTTGAGCGAGCTCATGAGATTTTCCATGGCGCCTTCGACGAATCGTTTCTGATCGGTGTCCTCGATTCTCAAAAGAAATTGACCACCGAGTTTTCGGGCAAAGAGATACGCATAGAGTGCGGTTCGTG
>JAHFJT010000149.1 GCA_023245695.1 Candidatus Peregrinibacteria bacterium
ACTTCGTGCTGCGTGGCGTTGAACGCTTGACCGATGGTGACAATTTGTTCGACTCGGTTTTTTTGGAGAATGGCCTTGAGTTGACGGGCGATGGCTTCGACACCTTCACGATGTTGCGGGTCGAGTTCCTGCATGTGCTGGAGCGCGCGGTCAAAGTTGTCGATGATCGGGAGAATGTCTTTGAGAATTTCTGCGGTGCCATACCAGGCAGCCTGTTTGCGCTGATCCTCGACAAATCGCTTGTAGTTGCTGAGATCGGCGAGGGCACGTCGGCAGGTTTCGGTCATTTGGGAGAGCTGGGTGCGGAGGAGTTCGATGTCCTGTACGGCTGATTCGTCTGAGGTGGGAGCGGGAATGGGCTCGGGGGGCAATTTTTCTGCTGAAAAATCCTGGTCGTCCATGGTGTTTTTGCGTTTAAAAAATTACTGGTTGTCGATGAGCTTTTTGATTTCTTGGAGGAGGGCGATGTTGTAGGCGTAGTCCATTCGGGTTGGGCCGAGAATGCCAAAGAAGCCGTGGTAATCGGCAAGTTGGTACTTGGCCACGATGATCGAGCAGGATTGGATTTGTGGGAAAATATTTTCCTGACCGATGTAGGCTTGAGGCACGACGTCGATGTCGAGCTGCGAGAGCGTGTTGATGAAGTTGTTGTCGTCTTCGAGCATCTCGACGACTTGGCTGGCGCGGCGGGGATCTTCCATGAACTCGGGCTGTTTCAGAACATTGGAAAGTCCAAGGAAGAAGGTACGTCGGTTGTCTGGGACGGTTGCGAAACTGACGCCGTTTGTCGCACGGGCGAGAAGATTCACCATGTCGTAGATTTTTTCACGAACCTTTTCCAAGACATACTCTTTGTGAACATTCGCAACGAGCTGTTGCGCGCGCCTGCGCGCGTCGTCAAAATCGGCGATTTCGTCGATGTACTTCCGGTACCCGAGCTCGGTAGGCACTCGTCCTGAAGACGTGTGTGGCTGATAGATCAGGCCCTCTTTTTCGAGAGAGGCCATCTCGTTTCGGATCGTGGCAGGGGAGACCTCGAATTTATAGCTCACAATAATCGTGTTGGAACCGACTGGTTCCGCCGTTGAAATAAAGTGCTGCACAATGGCTTTGAGTACTTGGGTGCGTCTGTCCATAGTTGGTTGAAGCGTCAACGCGTTAATATTTTTTACCGATCGAGAGCGTCATAAGCCCTATGAGTATAAACACAAAAGCGCTTCCGATCCAAATTCCGTTGATTCCGAAGCTGGTCAGCAGGAGAGCACCAAGCGTGGGCGCGATGATGTAGGCGACGGGGTAGGCGGCGTTGTAGATGCCATAAAATCGTTCTTCATCTTCTTGCTTCACGACTTTAAAGAAGAACACTTCTTTGTTTGGTTCGATGAAAGCGGCTCCGATGTTGATAAGGATCATGAGCTTGAGGAGGAGGCTTGGGGAGGCGCGGGTGAACAGTAGGAGTGTTACGCTGAGGATTGCAAACCCGATGAGAATGTAACGTCGTACGCCGAACTTCCTGGCGCCGTCGGTGGCGTGGAATTCTAGAAGTATGAGAGGGACGACGCTGAGCGAAAAGACGAGACCGACGATGTCTTGGGAGAAGCCGAGGTTCGTGAGTGCGAGAGGCATATAGATGCCGCTGATCGACCACCAGAAGTACATACCAAATGAGACGAGAAATGCGCGGCGAAGTTCTGGCTGGCGCATGAAGTCTCTCAGGTTTTTCCAGAATGAGCCGGTGACCGTTGGAAGTTCTTTACGATGGTGGATGAGGGGATTTTTGGCTACGAGGTGCTGCTGAAAAAAGAGTGTGATGAGCAGGAGGTAGCAGAATGAAGCGAAGATGAATGCTGCCTCGGTTCCGTACGATTTTGCAAGGAGGCCACCCGTGATGGGACCTATCACCCAGCCGATATTCGTGAAGAGGTAGAAGCGTCCTTCCGCGAGAGCGACCTGTTTTTCGGTGGCGAAGTCACGTACGAAGATCGCGAGGATGATGAAGAAAAGCGTCATGCAGGTGACGCGTACGATGTCGATGGCCGCGAAGTTCCAGATGCTCGATGCGAATGTGAGTGCGACAAATATCACACTGAGCGCGGCGAGAATGATTTTGGTAAGGAGGATTTTTGAGAAACGCTTGAGGAGGAGCGAGCTCAAGAGGGAGACAGCGAGCGATATGATCGCGAGCCCCGAGTAGTAGTATCCGACGTAGGTATCGTTACCCAGTTTGTCCGCAAGAACAATCGGAAGCATCGTGAGAAAACTTGAGTAGCCAATACTTGAGAGCATGGCCATCCAGGCGAAGATGCGTCCGTCGTTGTGTTCGTGGTGCGTGCTAATTTTCTCGGTGAGGGAGTGCATGGTTATATCTTATTTCCAATGTAGCCAGCCAAGTCCAGAAGTCGCTGAGAGTAGCCCCATTCGTTGTCGTACCAGCCCATAACTTTTACCATGTTGCCGTCGACGACCTTCGTGAGCTTCGAGTCAAAGACGCATGATGCTGGGTTGTGAATGACGTCTGAAGAAACAATTGGATCGACGCAGTACTCAAAAATATCTTTGTATTTTGGGTCGAGAGATGCGGCCTTGTACGCAGCGTTGATTTCTTCAGCGGTGGTTGGCTTAGTAACTTCACAAACGAGATCTACCATAGATGCGTCGATCACGGGTACGCGCAGTGCGAGACCGTCGAGTTTTCCTTTCAATTCAGGGAGTACTTCGCCAATGGCTGATGCAGCGCCGGTCGATGTTGGAATAATATTGGAAGCGGCGGCACGTCCACGTCGTGGATCTTTGTGTGCGAGATCGAGAACGCGCTGGTCGTTCGTGTAGGCGTGAATCGTGGTCATCAAGCCCTTTACGATCCCAAAATTATCGTTGAGAATTTTTGCGAG
>JAHFJT010000023.1 GCA_023245695.1 Candidatus Peregrinibacteria bacterium
TTTGCTTTCTTGGAAAGAAGCATCGTGTCGTGCGAAAGATGACCGTCGCTGGACGTTGTGTCTTTTTCAATTCGGATGAGTCCGAAGTACTCTGACTGCGCCTCGTCACGGAGGAGTGTCTTGACGGTGGCGTGGCCGTAGGTGTTGTTTCCCTGGTGAATGGTGTGTGTTTCAAATTTCACATTGTCTCTGTTTTTCCCAGCAAATAAGCCAAAAATCTCGGCCTTACTGTTGTCGCCCTTGAGTTCAAATCGTACGACGCTCTTCTCTGTTGGCTCGGTATTTTTGAAAGACATCACATATTGGATTTCGGCGTTTGGCTCGAGAATAATCGTGTGCGACCCCGGCTCATTTTGGAGCATGAGCTGCTTGGTGTTGGCGGGAATGGTGGTTGTAGAGTGTGTCATGGTATTGGGTGTAAAAGGGGACGGGGATGGGAGAGGGAACAAGCACTTCGGCTCAGCCTGCGTGCTTACCCAACACTCCCTTCCATCTCTAATGCGATGAGACGGTTTAATTCAAGTGCGTACTCCATCGGAAACTCTTTGATGAGTGGCGCGAGGAATCCGTTTACGATCATGTTACTGGCTTCCTGTTCGGAGAGGCCGCGGGACATGAGGTAAAAGAGCTGATCTTCGGAGATTTTGGTGACGGTGGCCTCGTGTGCGATCGCGACATTATTTTCGTCGATCTGCATGGTTGGGTAGGTTTCGGTGGATGACTCGGTGTCGAGTAAAAGTGCATCACACGTCACTCGAGAACGGCTTCGTTCTGCGCCTGGAGCGACGTTGAGCATACCACGATACGTCGTGCGCCCGCCTCGAAGCGAGATCGATTTTGCGTTGATGACCGAGGACGTATCTGGTGCGAGATGGAAAATTTTTCCACCGGCGTCTTGATGCTGGCCTTTGTTTGACATCGCGAGTGAGAGAATTTCTCCACGAGCGCCTTTTCCTCGGAGATAAATACTTGGATATTTCATAGTAAGTTTTGATCCGATGTTGCAGTCGAGCCACATCATGGTCGCATTTTCGTGAGCAATGGCTCGTTTTGTGACGAGATTGAAAACATTGCGTGACCAGTTCTGAACGGTGGTGTACTGGACGCGTGCGTTTTTGTGAACCACGATCTCGACGACGGCCGAGTGAAGAGAATCGGTCGCGTAAATTGGTGCCGTGCAGCCCTCAGTATAGTGAACTGATGAACCTTCTTCGGCGATGATAAGGGTTCGTTCGAACTGTCCGGCGTTCTCCGCGTTGATACGGAAGTATGCCTGCAAAGGTAATTCGACGTGTACGCCTTTTGGAATGTAGACGAACGATCCACCGCTCCACACTGCGGAATTTAGCGCGGCGAGCTTGTTGTCACGAGGTGGTACGACGGTCGCAAAATATTTTTGGACGAGTTCCGGGTACTTCTGTACGGCGGTATCGGTATCGACAAAGATCACCCCTTTTTCTTCGAGATGTTTTTGAAGTGAGTGGTAGACCGTTTCGGATTCGTACTGCGCGCCGACACCCGCGAGAAATTTTCTTTCTGCCTCGGGAATACCAAGTTTGTCGAAGGTGTTTTTGATCTCTGCTGGAACATCTTCCCAGTTTCGTGACTTACGATCGGTGGGCTTGATGTAGTAGTGAATATTTTCAAAATCAATGTCCTTCAGGAACGAGCTGCCCCATGTTGGCATTGGCTTCTCCCGGTAGATTTTGTAGGCTTTAAGCCGAAAATCGAGCATCCACTGTGGCTCTTTTTTGTACTCGGAGATCATTCGGACGATATCTTCCGTGAGACCCTTTCCTGATTTGAACTCGTACTTTTCTTCGTCACGGAATCCGTAGCGATAGTCTTTGAGCTCGTCGACGATTTGTTGTTGCTGTTGTGTTGCCATAAAGATTACGCAGTTACTTCAATAATAAATTTTTCGTATCCGCTTGCCTCGACTTCTTCCACGAGATCCATCGTTCCGGTCTTTACGATGCGACCATCGGACATGATGTGAACGAAATCAGGTTTGATGTAGTTGAGAATTCGCTGATAGTGCGTGATGAGAAGGACGCCGCACTGGAGCTCTTTTGCGATCGTGTTTGCACCTTTGGCAACGGTCTTGAGTGCATCGACATCGAGACCAGAATCGGTCTCATCAAGAATGGCAAATTTTGGCTCAAATATAGCCATTTGCAAGATTTCTGCACGCTTCTTTTCTCCACCAGAAAATCCTTCATTCACGGCTCGTTCGAGAAAGTTTTCTGGAAACTTAAGTAACTTAATTTTTTCTTTGAGTGTCTTGATGAACTCTGGAATTTTTACGGCTGGCTTTCCTGCGGCTGCGAGAAGTGCATTCTTCGCCTGTCTCAAGAAGCTCGCATACTTCACGCCTGGAATTTCTTGTGGATACTGGAAGCTTAAAAAGAGTCCAAGTTGTGCACGCTGATCCGGTGCCATTTCCGTAATGCTTACGCCATCGAGTTCGATGGTTCCGCTCGTGATCGTGTACTTTGGGTGACCCATGAGTACGTGGCAGAGTGTAGACTTTCCTGAGCCGTTTGGACCCATGATCGTGTGAATTTCGCCAGAGTTTACCGTGAGAGAAATGCCCTTGAGAATTTCTTTATCGGCTACCGTAGCGTGAAGATTTTTAATGACGAGCTGTGACATTGCGTTTTGCGGTTAGGGGAGTAATAGAGCTAATCGAAGGTTTATTGATGAAGTCCTGAAGCGTGATTCGAGAGAGCGATTCTTTGAGGTCGTTATTCAGGAGAGAAAGTCCATGATGCGCGGTGAATAATTTTTCGTTCAGGCAGGGGAGCTGCTCTTTGGCCTCGAGACCATGCGAGATAGTGACGGAGCCTTCGAGGTTTTCGAAGATTTCTTTGAGCGAGATGGTTTTTGGATTTCGTGAGAGGAAGTAGCCGCCGGTTTTTCCTCGTGATGACTCAATCAGCTGACTTTTTCGAAGCTGATAGGCCACTCGCTGGAGGAAGAAAAAGGACATGAATCGGCTCTTGGCGAACTCTTTCAGCGAGATGGTTTCGCCCTCGTGCTGCGCCAATTCGATGAGCAGGAGGAGTCCGTAATCGGCTTTTTTTGAGAGTTGGAACATAGGAATGGCGGCTTTTTAAAGCTGTTTTCTTTAATTCATACTAAAATAGTATGAATTGCCTGTGCAGTTTGCCAGAGCGGGGAGGGGGAGTCAAGATCTAAAATGAAGGGTTTGGGCTCTTAGAGCCAAGTTATCTGGTCTTTTTTTGTGTCGCAGGGAGGAATCGCTTCTTCGGTTTCCGGGTCGATCAGTTCTTCCTTATCCGAGAGTTCCTGACCTTGTGTGTGTTGAACGCAGCGAATGACCGCGAAGCGAATAGGGAACTGGTCCTTTTGAATTCTTTGTGTGAGTTCGATTTCTGGAGTCTCGTAGCCACCCTGCTCGGTATTTTCTGGTGTAAGAAGAGGGTGGTCAATAAAGTGATTTTTTGGCTCAATGATGGGCTGATCGAGCTGATCGGGCGTGGCGTAGGTGTCGGACGTTGCAGTTTTTTCAATGACTACTTGCTCGGCGCAGGCGGTTGTTATGGTGAAGGCGAGTGTGGCTGCAGCGAGGCGGTTCATGGAGGACTGAGTTACTGATGGCGACCAAGACACTGTCACTTGAGCAAGAACGAATCCTAGCAATTTTTTTATAATTTGAAAAGGATATTTTTAGTTTCTTATGGTAAATTATTGGCCTATGGAGCCATTTTTTGATGTACTTGATCGACTATTATTCCGAATGGCGAAAAAGCTCGGATTTATCAGGTAGATTAGCAAGCCTTCGCGAGCTATTTAGGTCTGCACGTGCAGACTTTTAAAGCCGAACATTGGCGTCTATTTGCTATTTTTTGATTTTTAGTGTTTAATAGTAGTCTTTCCTTTCTTCCATCCCTTTCCCATTCGCCCATGAACTCCTCTCGCTCCTCTTCTTTGTTCGCACTCGTTCGGAAGCTTACTGCTGCTGTGACAATTTCTGCGGGTCTTTTGACGCATGCTGCCGTGTTGGCAGATACATTCCAAGATGTAGGAGTGAATGCTTGGTATGCGCCGTATGTGCAGGAGTTGGTGGATACTGGAGTACTCGATGGCTCCCGTCCGGTGTTTAGCCCAGCGCAACATGTGACGCGAGATGTAGCGGCAAAAATACTCGTGAAGGCGATTGGAGTGAATCCAGAAGACTTGGTGACGCCAACGAAACCTTCTTTTAAGGATGTTCCAAAGACTTCGTGGGCATACTCGTATGTCGAGACGGCGCGATCCCTGGGATTTGTGACGGGATACCCTGATGGAACATTTGGTCCGGGTCGCGATGTGACTCGTGCTGAGTTTGCATCGATGATCATGCGTGCGTTTCAGCTCGAGACTTCTACGAATGGCGCTCCGCACTTCACCGATGTGAAGTCGAAGAGTTGGTTTTTTGATGCCGTAGAAACCGTGTATCACTGGTCGATTGTGGATGGATATGACGTGCAGATTTTCAAACCGTACAATCCGATCAATCGTGCTGAAATGTCGAAGATGATTGTCGCGGCGATCCATCTATCAGCTCGTGATGAGCAGCAGGGGAATACATCGATGTACAATTCCGTACCTGTGGTTCCGCCGACGGCGAATAATGTTCCTCCAAATCCTAGCTATACCACTACTCCATCCGTCTACGTTCCTCCGGTTGTGGTAACTCCGATTCCTGCTCCTACGCCGGTCACTCCAATCCCAGCTCCGACCCCTGTTACGCCTATCCCAACGCCGACACCAACGACGTTCACCGACACCTTTTCTGGATTCGCGCCTCACTACGTGAAGGACGGAGAAGCGTTCGGTCCTTGGCTTGATCAGTTCGGTGGGTATGGCACGGTGGGTATCGAAGGCGATGGAACGAACCAGTGGCTTCGACTCTCTCCAAGCGTTTCTGATGCTCCGAATAAGACATCTGCGAGCCTCGTAACAGGTCCATCCTACAGCGGCCCTCTCCAGTTCCAGGCGAAGATGACGACCCTCCAACAGTTGCGAACCGGTTCAGCTCCAAATACTTGGGAAGTCGCATGGATGGTTTGGAACTATACCGACAACGATCACTTCTACTACTTCATTCCAAAGACGAATGGTTGGGAGTTGGGCAAGCGCGATCCGGTCTATCCGGGCGGGCAGCGATTTCTTGCGACTGGCTCGAGTCCGGCGTTTCCGATTGGTCAGCCGTACACGGTGAAAATCACTCAAGACGCCTCGAATACGATGAGCGTGTGGGTCAACGGCGCGCTTATCACCACCTTTACCGATATCGAGCATCCATATGCTTCTGGTAAGATTGGCTTCTACACCGAAGACGCTCTCATCCACGTGGATGATGTGAGTGTGACGAACTAGGCCGTGTCAGGAAAATTTCAGAATAATGTAATTAGGAAGCCATAAAAAGGCATGGGATAATATGGAAATCATCTATCCCTATTTCCTATGCTTTTTGAGTTTCAAGAGTGGCACGAAAAGAAGTCTGATATTGAAAATAGGCTTTACCGTCGATATTTTCATGAACGCGAAATCTGGTGGTGCTCTATTGGCGCGAATGTTGGTTATGAACAAAATGGTAAGGGAAAAAATTTTGCTCGACCGGTTGTGGTTCTTAGAAAATTTAGCAATGAGGTGTTCTGGGGTATACCCTTAACAACTAAAATAAAAACTGGGAAGTACTATGTACCTATTGATATTGGTGACGGCAGATTGCGAACGGCTACTACTTCTCAGTTAAAGCTCATCGATGGTAAGCGAATTTATGAAAAACTTGGGGATATTAGTAAAAAGCAGCATCAAATTTTGATCGAGGCTGTAATTGCCTTATGTAAGCCAAATTCAAATCGGGGGTGAATACCGAAGTACCACCCCAGGGCCGAAGCCATACGAACATAGTATACCAAATATTGGCTCAAATTCAATAGAGCCTTCTACACATACTTCCACTCGCCGTCGACGCATGTCGCGACGAGGTGTCCGCTCATAGGAACGCCGTCGACGTAAAAGGCGATGTGAATCTCTGGCTGACCAGATGCTGCGAATCGTCGGTATCCGTAATCTACTTTTTCTGATGGATCAGGAGCTGGTACTTGAACCTCAAAATTATAGAGACCTTTTTCGTCTACGATCTTATTTCTAATTGTACGCTCTGCATTTTCCGCAACGAGCCCCTTAGTTTCCCCCATATCCATCAAATTTCCTATCACTGCCTCTACTTCTTCGAGCGTAGGTACATGATCTGGTCCTTTTTCAAGACGGCCCTTGTCGGTCGATACGGGAGATTTCACCGCCTCTGTGTTACCAGCTTCTTCTAATTCTGTATTTTCTCCAGGTTCGTTCTGCATAGTATGAGTGTCATAGAGGTATTTTGCCTCTATATTATACCATTTTTCTCAGTTTATTACAATCATGCCCCAGTCACTTCTCGAGAAAAAAAGCCTGATGGTTTTTCAGGCTCTTCATTTGCTGTTGGGATTGGTAGCACCAAGTTTTCTACTTACTTTTTGTTTGCGGTCAGGATGAACAGGAAAAGTCCGTTTAAAACCTATAAATGACAGGCAGACGTCTTACTTGAGATGAATTCTCCTGGTTGATATGTTTCATTAAGTAAAGCTGATGAAAAACCAAAGTTTTTCATGGTTTGGTCAAAGTTGGCGGGACTTTTGCAGCTGTTTTCTAAGATTTTAAACAAATTGGGATGAGAGGAAAATGGACTATATTGATAAGATAATAACTCCTTGAACATGGTGTCAATCGAGCTGAGTCCGCAGACGTTTTCTACTTCCTTAAAAAAGCAGTCCCCCGCATCATAGTTGTAGCCTTCTTTAAAGGCTTCGATATATGTCATATTGTCTAAAACGCTGCCTCGTCCTCCAAGAAAATGGTTTGTTCCGCAATACGCCTTCCTTGGATCAGTTTGATCGGGATAATAGTGTGCCACTGACTGTACGTAATCCGCAATTCCTTCAGCGAGCTTTGATGTATCGCCTGTTGGATTCGGTACGCGTGATAATTCTGTTGGGAACAAGGACATATGCGTAAATTCATGGATTTCTGTACTGAAATTAAAATTCAAATCTCCATTCATAATTTTTTGCGCGTACGTGTCCCTCAGTGCTGCATTGTTGAGTAATTGGCTACTTACGCCGCTATTATCATCAATAGCTGTTTGTGCTATTGCTGTATCCTGCCAGGCGCTATCTGCCTTGAGTTCCGAGGCTTTAACTTCTTGAGCAATAAAATTCCATGTTGATCCGTATGGATGGGCAGAAGACGCTAGGCTTGGAAATACAGATGCTAATTTTTTGTATCCTGCTTCCGTATAATTGAGCATGAGATTATTGAAGTCGTAACTTTTTGCTGAGCTAAAGTAACGAGCAAAATGTTCAGATTGAATTTTGTACGTGCCGATCGGATGAAATGCTAAACATCGAGCTGCCTGTGTAGAGCTCGCAGTACACGCCTTATACGCGAGATCGCCACTGTACAGATTAAGGCTCACGGAATTTTCGTTGATTGCCTGAAGTTCTACAAACCAATTTCCGTAATACGAGTAACGTTCATAGTTCGAGAGATCTTTTAAGAAGATGGCGGGATCTGCCATCCGACAGCCATGGCTATCTTTGTTCCATAGGCTAAATCTTGCAACCGCTCCGTTATTGGTTATTTCTTCTAATCGTAAAAAATCATTGTTTGAAATGTCATATGTTTCTCCAATACTGAGGCTGATGTTTCTTTTTTCTCCTGGATTGCTCTCGGTGGTCATGGGATACTGTGTCAGGAGGATATTGTTTCCGACACCTGAGTTTTGATTATCGAGATTATAAATAATTTGAGCCATTTCTCCTCGAGTAATCATGTGCGTCACATCTCCATTTATACTACTGAGTAGGCTATTTTCCTGCATGTATGAAATATATGGCTCATACCAAACAGGGGAAGTTTGAGATACTGAAATCTTATACGCATTGAGCGTAATTTTTAACGCTTCTGCCAAATTTATGCTATTGGCTGCTCTAAAATATCCATCTGAATATCCCGATACGATTCCTAGGCTTTTTGCGGTACATACGTAGGACGCATACCATTCTGTTGATATATCGGGAAAGCAATTCCCCGTGTTTGTTAATTTTGTATGAATTGCCCCGAGGGTTATTTTTAAAAATTCGGCTCGATTAATACTGTTATAAGGACGATATGTCCCGTCACTATAACCCTGGACCACTCCTTTTTCTTGGAGATATGTAATGGCTTTTTCGTTTAGATTATTTTGCGAATCGCTAAAACTAAGAACCGTTAAGGGTAGTAAGAATAATGTCGCAAAAGCAAAACCTATAATTTTTTTCACAAAGCTAAATAGAGGATATTGATCCCATAGTAGCATGAAATTGAGATTGGTAGCACCAAGGAGGATCGAACTCCTATCTCCACCTTGAAAGGGTAGCGTCCTAACCATTAGACGATGGCGCCACATTCGGCTGGCAAAGTATAGTCAGGGGGCTTCGGAAAGTCAATTGGAGCTTTGGCTTTAATTCACGGTCTTTGGGGTCTTTTTGCTGGTGACGTACTCCTTGAGTTGAGGCTGCGTCATGGTCTTGACTTGGCCGGTGTCCTCGACGTTATTGAAAGAGCGGGACTGGGTTACCTGGGTGCTGAGCTGGTCATTCTGGTTCTGGAGTTGCTCGTTTTCGAGCTGGAGCTGTTTGAGTTCGTAGCCTTTCTGAGAAGTGGCGCTGGTCATGGAAATGAAGACCGCTGAGAGCACAATAATCATGGCACCGAGCGTGAGCACGAGCATGGTGATCGTTTTGTTTGTTTTCCGAGAAAAGGTTTCTCGGCTGAACATTTTGACGTTGCGCTTTGGGAGGATAACTTCGTTCATAGGTCAAGAAATAACGAGGGTGAGTTGAAAAATTAATGTACGGGTGGAGCTTCGGGCGTCATCGGTTCAGCGGGTGGAGCATCAATGGCGTCTTTGTCGCTGTTTGTGCTTCCACCCGTTCCACTTCCTGTTGATGTTGTCGCTGGCTCGTCTTTTATGATCTCGTACTCGATCGGAATGATACCCTCGGAAGGGTTGGCGAGATCGGCGAACGCTTTGCGGCTCATATCGAGATCGAGGCTTGGAGTAAATGGACCACGATCATTCACGCGAACGATGACGGACTGATTGTTGCGAAGGTAGGTGACCTTGAGCTTGGTTCCGAAAGGAAGTATTTTGTTTGCGGCGGTGTACTCGTTCATGTGGTACTTTTCGCCGTTGGAAGTTCCGAGTCCCTCAAATGAGTCGCTGTAAAAAGTTCCCCGTCCGAAGAAGTGGCCTGGTTCTCGAGTCTTCAGGGCTCGATAGACGAGATCCGTGAAGGCGCCGCGGGTCATGTCCTGATCGGGATTGATGTTCATTTTCGTGCTGTAGGTGAGGAGCGTTTTATTGTTGGCGAGCTGAAGGTAGGGTGCAAACCATTCAGTACCCTTGATGTCCTTGAAGACGTTTTTATTTTCGGTTGGGAGCGTGAGCTCTGGATTGTGAAGTTGCTCTGCGGTGATGACCATTTTGACGGCCTCGGCGAGATTGATAGTATCCTCAGGTCGGAACTCCTTCGCTTTATTGTTGATGATTTTTTTCGTTGCGAGGTCTTCCAGCGTTGCATAAAACCACTCGCTCTTTTTCACGTCGGTGAATGCAAGGGTGGTTGGAATTTTTGTCGTGGATTTGGTTCCCGAGTCGATGAGAACTTTTTTCAAAAGAGCGGCTGCCTCAGCGCGATTAATGATTTTCTGTGGTCGGAAGGTGTGATCTTCGTAGCCATTTACAAGATTCTGCTCTCTCAGAAAATTGACCTGCACGAGGTACGGTGATCCAACGTCGATATCGGAAAATGGGGCCGTGCTTTCCGCAAGTGTCGCGAGCGGAGAGAGAATGATAGAGCTGGTAGTAAGCCCAGCCATAAGCGCTGATCGGAGTTTCATGAGGTATCTTATTATGAGGTAGAGCGTACTCTTGTTACATCGCTTTGTGTGGCTTATTCTTCGATGAGTGACTTGGAACGAATCGTTACCTGACGGAAGTCGCCCTCGCCACTGCTGATGGTCTCGAGGTCCTGGTACTCAGACTTTGTGAAGTGAACGTGGATGAGTCGTCGGAAGTATGGAGACATAGGGGGAAGGACCTGATTTTTTCGAGTCTTTCGAACCTGTTCCGCTTTTTGTTCTGCCATTTTCAAGACGTTCTCTTCCTGGCGTCTTCGGTAGTTTTCGACGTCGAGAACGAAACTAAAGTTCTCTTCATTTGGTGCAAGCTTGGCCGTCTTTCCGTTTTCATCGATCTTTCTCCAGAGCATGAGTTTTACCATGTGCTGAAGCGCGATGAGACTTTCGCCGTGGTGGCCAATGAGGGTCTTGGCGTCTTCGGTCTCGAGATTTACGCGATAGGTTCCGTCGTCTTCTTTGGTAAGCTCAACGTTCGTCATGACGACGCCCAGATGCTTCATAAATTCTTCTAGCGTCTGAAGGATCATTCGTTCGAGTTCCATGGGGGAAAGGATAAAGATGTAGGTGTAGTTATACGACAATCACTTGCTTCGGGCTGTCGTATTTGTGTCCGTTTCGCTCGTCGCTGTCTCGGTTAACATACCACTGTTGTCCGATGCCGAACAGGGTAGATGTGGCCCAGTAGAGACCTACGCCGGCTGGTGTCGAAGCGGTGAAGAGCGCGATCATGACGGGCATGATGTAGATCATCATATTGTTGGCCATGTCCATCTCGGATTTTTTGCCTGCAGTTGGGGCTTTTTTCAAGGTCATCTTCATCTGGACGAACTGGAGGAGTCCAATGATGAGTGGAAGCACGTACGCGTTTCGCTTGGT
>JAHFJT010000150.1 GCA_023245695.1 Candidatus Peregrinibacteria bacterium
TTCCAGAACCATCATTCTCTTTGGCATTACGAGTCTCTTTGCTGATATCGCTGGAGAAATGCTTTTTCCGATTCTCCCACAGTATTTTACCATGGAATTAGGGCTTTCCGTGGCAGCTCTTGGTGTCATTGAAGGCATCGCGAATGGTTCAGCAAATCTCGTGCAGGTGTGGCTGGGCTGGATTTCCGACAAACTCCGAAAGCGAAAATTATTTATTATTCTGGGATACGGAATAGCCGCGCTCGGAAAAGTTTTCCTCGCGCTCGCTCACGCCGGACCCTTCGCTTTTCTCGCACGTTTTTTTGATCGAGGGGGAAAGGGGATCCGCACGTCGCCTCGCGACGCGCTCCTCGCAGAGTCCGTCGAAAAAGAGCGCCGAGGCTGGGCGTTTGGCTTCCATCAGACGATGGATAGCGCCGGGGCAATCCTCGGAAACGCTCTCGTTATCATCCTTCTTGCCCATCAATTTCCTCTCAGAAATATCGTCTGGCTGTCGGTTATTCCGGCATTCCTTGCTATACTTTTCATTCTTCCAATACGGGAGGTAAAAGAGCTCGACCGAGACGGCAACGCTCTTATACCCAAAAAGATTGAACGCCCAACCTGGAAAGATTTTACCGAAGATCGAAAGAAGTTTGGTGATGAGTTTTGGAAGTTTATTTTCGTGAGCTTCATATTTTATCTGGGACAGATCAGCTATGCATTTCTCCTTTTGCGATCAGCAAATTTGGGCGTGGTTCCCGAGGCACTTCCATATCTCTACATTGTTTTTAATATCGCGCAGACATCATTTTCACTTCCTGTCGGGAAGCTCGCTGATGGCTTCGGAAAGGCAATTCTTGTCTTCATGAGTTTCCTGATTTTTACGCTCATGTCCATTGGTTTTGTTGTGGGTGGAGGCGCTCTTTTTCTTGTCGGTCTCTTCGCACTCTTTGGCGTTGCGTCGGCATTTATGGAGGTTGGTGTTCGTTCGTTTGCCGTCGAGCTTTCTCCGCATCACCTCAAGGCGACGGGACTCGGCATCTTCTACACGGTCACTGGACTTACCGTTATTGCTGCGAGCTGGATTGGTGGTTTTCTGTGGCAATTTGCCGGCGGTGTTGCGACATTCTGGTACTGCACCGCGATGACCGGACTCGCCACAGTGCTCTTCTTTTTCCTCTTCCGAAAGCGAATTTTTGGCGCATTCAAGCGCACGATTCAGTCACTCTAGGGTCGCGTTTATGGAAGTTTCACACCCTGTTTTTCGGCGTATTTTCGGAAAATTTCCACATTCCATTTGTGCGATTTGTAGAGAAAATCTCCAAGATCTCCGACCCCTGGCAGCAAACCGATCGCTATATCCAATCCGATATTAAAAAGCATTTTTGTGGCCTCCCACTTTGGCAAGCCAGCCCTTATCGCCTCTCCAAGAATATACGCGCCGGCGATTCCTCCCGCAAAATCTCCTATAACCGGAACCATGCCGAGCACTGGATCAAGGCCAATCTCAAGCGGCTTTTTCTTGAAAGGAATGGGAATTTTTACCGCACTATCCAGTAGCGTCGAGACTTTCGTCGCTCGGGCGAGGGCGTTCTGGATTTTTAGATGCGTGGCCGACTGTGCGACTATAATATCTACTGCCGTCTCTGCCTGCTGGCGAACCTGCTCCACCTGTTTCGCAGGAAGCTCGGCTCGACCTTCAGGAGGTGGCGGGATCGAGAGTGATGATGGTTTTTCTGGGTTCATAGGGATGTTCGATGGAATCTGCTTATTATAGCACATATTTCACAGCTTTACCAATGCGCGCCCGGTTGATTTTGCCTATTGCATAGCCTACAATGACGCTCGCTATGGACAAATCATCTATCGAACAGGCTGTACAAGAGCTCATCCGCGCGATCGGGGAGGACTCAGGACGTGAGGGTTTGCTCAAAACTCCGCGTCGCGTGGCTGAATCGTACGAGGCTCTCTTTTCCGGCTACTCAAAAAAACCCGAGGACGTTCTGACCGTCTTCGATGGTGAAAACTACGACCAGATGATCGTGGCGAAAAATATCGAGTTCTATTCGACCTGCGAACATCACATGCTCTCGTTCTTCGGGAAGGCGCACATCGGGTACATTCCGAATACTAAAATTATCGGCCTCTCTAAACTTCCACGAGTCGTGGAGATTTTTTCACGACGTCTGCAGAATCAAGAACGGCTTACATCACAGATTGCCAACGCGCTCGAGAAACTGCTCGATGCGAAGGGGGTGGGTGTCGTACTTGAGGCCCAGCATCTCTGCATGATGGCGCGAGGTGTCGAGAAACAGAGCAGCACCGTGACGACGTCGGCGCAGCTTGGTCTCTTCAAAAAAAATGACAAGACGCGAAGTGAGTTTTTACAGCTGATCGGGAAGTAAGCTACTGCTGCATAACATAGTCGACGGTGTTCGCATCTTTCCATCCCTTGATGGTGTAGATTGTGTCTGCTTTATCCTGAACGACATACGTGAGTTTCCCGGTCGCTATATCCGCAACAATTACACTCCCTTGCTCTTTTTCTGAGTCTCCGATGGCCGCAGCGAAGGCGATCTTTTTCGCGTCGGGTGAGAATTTGGCGTCGCCATACTGGCCGTACTTTGCTGGTACAGTTGGCGAGGTGATGACCTGGTCTTTACCTGTGGCGATCGTACGAATTTTGAACTGGTGGGCGCTCTTATCGCCGTTCTCTACCCAGACGACCTGATCCTCATTTGGTGAGACATCGAAGACCTGACCGTCGCTGAGGATCTTGGTGACTGTATCTGTCGTGCGGTCGAAGCGGTACGTTGGTCCGTAACAGAAGGCATACAGAATGTATCCGCCGAATCCGGTGTCGC
>JAHFJT010000151.1 GCA_023245695.1 Candidatus Peregrinibacteria bacterium
CCTACGAAGCAGACATCACCTACGGAACCAATAACGAATTTGGTTTCGACTACCTCCGTGACAATATGGCTACCGCCAAAGAGCAGATGGTACAGCGAGGACTGAACTACGCACTGATCGATGAGGTCGACTCAATCTTAATTGATGAAGCACGAACGCCACTCATTATTTCCGCACCCGCCGAAGAGTCCACATCAAAGTATCAGACGTACGCCCAGCTTGTTCGACAGCTCGAGCCGGAAAAAGATTATATCGTTGATGAAAAGGTGAAGGGTGCATTTCTCACCGACGAAGGTATCGCGCATTTAGAAAAACTTCTTGGCATCGATAATATTTACACCGACGCTGGCTACACCGAAGTTCACCACCTGGAACAGGCCCTGAAAGCGCATGCCGCCTACAAAAATGACGTCGACTATGTGGTGAAAGATGGAGAAATTCTCATCGTGGATGAATTTACCGGACGTCTCATGGCGGGTCGTCGTTACTCTGATGGCTTGCATCAGGCGATCGAAGCGAAGGAAGGCGTCGAGGTGAAACGTGAGAGCCGAACGCTCGCAACCGTGACGCTCCAAAACTTCTTCCGTCTCTTCAATAAGCTCGCCGGCATGACCGGAACCGCGCAGACAGAAGCCGAGGAGTTCGTACAGATTTATGGACTCGAGACAATTGTCATTCCAACACATGTAAAAGTTACTCGTGCCGATCTCACCGATGCAATCTTCAAAAATCAACGAGGAAAATTTCTCGCAGCGGTAGCGAAAATCAAGGAGCTCCATGAGAAAGGTCAGCCTGTTTTGGTCGGTACTATTTCTGTCGAACGATCAGAACTTATTAGTGAACTTCTCAAGCAGGAAGGTGTTCCACACAATGTCTTGAACGCGAAGAATCACGCTCGAGAAGCCGAGATTGTGAAGAACGCCGGTCAGCGAGGTGCCGTCACCATTGCGACCAACATGGCCGGTCGTGGTACCGATATCAAACTCGGTGAAGGCGTGGTAGAGCTCGGAGGTCTCTTCGTTCTCGGTACCGAACGTCACGAGTCACGACGTATTGATAATCAGCTCCGAGGTCGTTCCGGACGTCAGGGGGACGCTGGTACAAGCCAGTTTTTTGTCTCCATGGAAGACAACCTCATGCGACTCTTCGGTTCAGAGCGAGTGCAGAAGATGATGGAGGCGTTGAAAATTCCAGAAGACATGCCTATCGAAAATGGATTCATTAGTGGCGCGATCGAAGGCGCACAGAAAAAAGTGGAAGGTCATCACTTCGACGTTCGTAAACATCTCGTGCAGTACGACGATGTCATGAACATGCACCGAGAAATCATTTACAGCCGACGACGAAAGGTTCTCTACGCAGACGATATCAAGAGCGACATCATGCTCTCAATCGCGGAAGTCGCTGAGATGCTCGTCCGAAATTACACGGGCGTTCGTCCACAGAACGAGTGGGATCTCGAAAAGATCGTCATGGAAGTTCGTGCTATCGATGGAAATCCTGTAAAAATTCTCACGGTAGAAGAGCTACAGAAAGCCGATAATGAAGAGATGCTTGTCGCTATGGTGAAGAGCTACCTTTTCGAAGAGTACGAGGCTCGAGAGAAAAAAGTACCGCAGAGCGACATCATGCGAAATGTGGAACGTGCGATCAGTTTGCGAATTATCGACGAACTCTGGATGGCCCACATCGAAAATATGCAGGGCGTTCGAGAAGCGATCTCTCTCCGTGGCTACGCACAGCGCGATCCATTGATAGAGTACAAACAGGAAGGATTCTTAGCCTTCGAAAAGCTTCTCGCGAACATCCGATTCAATACCGTAAATACGCTCTTCAAGATCGAGGTGAGCGTCACGTTGCCACAAGAAATGGCTCCGACACCACCTAAGAACATGATCACCAATGAAGCGCAGATCGAGTCTGTCCTCTCGGGAAACCAGGCAGGCGAGACAGCTTCTTCTGGTCAGGCCGTCAGCGAACCAGGCGTCGGTCGCAACGATCTCTGCCCATGTGGCAGCGGCAAGAAGTACAAGAAATGTCACGGTAAGGAGGCGTAAATTGCGCAAAAAATACTATATACAGCCATGAAACAAGCTCTCATCATCCACGGCTACGAAGGTAGCAACGAAGGAAACTGGTTTCCATGGCTCCGCGCAGAACTTGAACAGCTCGACTTTCACGTCGATAATCCTCAATTCCCGAGCGCCGATCAGCCGCAAGAAAAGGAGTGGACCGAGACGATTCAGCAGCTCTGGAAGCCAGAAATCGCGCCATCCGAAAAAACTACCTTCCGTACCATCATCGGACACAGTCTCGGTGGTACGGAAGTTCTTCGTGCACTCGAACTCGACTGGGCACAGCCGATCGATCTCGCCATTCTCGTCGCCGCAACCAACAACGACGGACGTCGACCAGCACTCCAGAACTTTTTCACGATCCCTTTTGACTGGAAAAAGATCACGCACAACTGCAAAAAGTTCGCCCTCATTTTTTCGGACAACGATCCATTTATCAAACCAGAAACCGGACCCCATTTCCAACACGAACTCGACAACGCAGGCGCACCTACTGAACTCTTCATGCTCTCAAACGCCGGCCACCTCATGAAGCGCGACGGTTACGAGCAATTTCCAATGCTCCTAGAACTCATCAAGAAAGCGCTAAGTTCACAAAACTAGCCTCCATTAAACGTACTCGTAAGACCATCTTCAGCCTGCCCGCTTAATCGTGCACGCTCGGTTTTTATCTTTGGATCATTATCGACGTAATAAGAATGACAGACCTGCACAGCTTTTTTGCGATTTCCCCCATCAATCAAAAGACTAATT
>JAHFJT010000152.1 GCA_023245695.1 Candidatus Peregrinibacteria bacterium
AAAAATTGTGAAGTTTCTGGAGAAGTATAAGGCGCTTACGAAGTAGTCTCTGTAGAGCGTGATGCGCATCAATACTGCATATCTTCGAGCGGTACTTTCCACCACTCGCTGGCCATCGCGTCTTTGTAACCCTCAGCACGTTCTTTTTCGCCGATACGTCGGAGATACTCCACTTGAATATTGAGACATTTTTCTTCGCCGTCGTGATTTCCATACACATCTTCTGGAACATCGTATACTCCTGGATGCTGCTCAAGATACGTGGTGTACTCCCATGAGTGACACGCCTCGTGCGTGAGATCGTCTGCAAACTGTACGGCGTCATCTCGTCCTGGGCGGCCTGCGGTGTGACGGCGTGGCATCTCTGACACATACATCACGGAACCTTTTTCGACACACTCGATGAGATCGACATACGTAACGACAAAGTTGTAGTACCATGGCTCCCCTTTTAGCTGCTCAAGCGCGGCGTTCACATTATTCTTGCACTCTTGATCCCCTTTTATCTGCATTTTTTTCGTGGTAAGCGCGACGGGTCTAAGCTTCTCATCAGGTGCATACTTGAGCTGATCGATGACAAATGTTCCCTCCCCTTGAACGTTCGCCTGCGAAAATTCGGTCCAGTCGTTCACGTGGTAGGTGGTGAGATGAAGCCTCATTGGCGTCGTCGGAATCGAGTCGATGTGCTCGGCAATCTGCTTATTATTCACGTACCAGCGGATTCGTCCTGGAATCCACTCAATTTTGTAGGTATTGAATTTTGTACTCTTGAAAGAACTCAGACCGCCCACGGCCGACACGTCGATAATCTCCGTCTGATGTGTATCTGTTTTCGGATCGGTACTGTCTCCGGCATCACCATGGTAGTCTGAGATGGATATTTTTTTTGGATTATCACTACTCAACTCCATATCGATCTCTTCGCGCGTGGAACCATCTTCACTTTCACTCGCAAGGTAGACGGTACTCACCATTCCAGGTTCGAGATTTGCCATCGCCTTGAAGGTTACACTTCCAAAACTGTAGATTTTTTTTGAGGTAACCTCACTTCCATGAACAATTCCGGATATGAGGGAACTTCCGAGATTGAGTTTTCCTTTTGCGGTCGTGATTTGCGAGGCATCATACGTCGTGTCGAAGTATTCTCCGCCTGCTGCTTTTTCGAAGAGCTTATCGTTAAGTATTTTCTTACTAAAGAGCTCATTGAACGAACCTCCAGTCGGCGAGGTGGTGTATCCTTCAAGCGGCTTGAGAGTAGCTGCCTGTGAGAAAGAGATGGTATTCAAAAGGAGCGTTACAACAAGAAATGCGCTTGTGCGTGTTCGGATATGCATGTTCATAAATTACGAGAGGTTAGGTCGAGATGATTCTATCATAGGTCATAGATATCACTTCAACTTCTTCGGTATTTCCCGTATACTCTCTTTGACCTACTTTATTAATTTTCCCCATGAAAAAATTATCTCTCACGAGCGGCTTTCTTGCCCTCATTCTTCTCACTGCATGCAGTCAGGCTGCAAGCACGAGCCAGATTCCAACATCGATACCGGTAGCGCCTACTGAGCAGTCCCAGATTCCAGCATCGATACCGGTCGACACTCAGGAAAAAGCTCAGGTGAAAGTTACCGTTCCAACAGCTTCTACTTCTACGACTACGACTACAAAGACCACTCCTCCCACTAAGACAACTTCTCCAACTCCAACTCCCGCTCCTACTGCCACTACCACCCCTACTGCCACCACTCCTCCCGTCACACCTGTTGTGAATACCCCAAAAACCGTCACCTTCAATGTAAGCGGCGGGAGCTTTTTCTTCACACCTAATACGATGAAGGTAAAGAAAGGAGATACGGTGAAGATTGTCTTTACGAATGCTGGCGGTATGCACAACCTCATTCTTGACGCATTTGGTGTCGCCACACGAACCCTCTCAACAGGTGAAACACAGACTGTTGAATTTACGGCTGATAAAAGTGGCTCTTTCGAGTACTACTGTGGCGTCGGATCTCACCGGGCTATGGGTCAAAAGGGTACCCTCACGGTTGAGTAACCTTCCTGATCCAAAGCTGAATATCATAGAAACTTGTTAAGATTGCACTCCGTGATAATTGGAAGGTGGTCTGAGAAACGAATCGACGTATCAACATGTCCTCGACTTTCATCGAATGCCTGATTGACGAGGATATAATCTCGCTTCTCGAAGGGCTTCCAGGAGGGGTACGTATGTTGCATTTCCGTACTCTTCAGACCAATGGCGTACAAAGGGGTCATCTCTTCATCACTCGTTGTATTGAAGTCCCCACCGAGCACGACGGGCTGTTTTTCTTGTTTGATAATGTCGGCAATCGCCTGGATCTGCTGGGTCCGGTTCTTTTTTCCCAGACTGAGATGCGTGATGAAAACCGCGACTTCCATGTCGTCGTGTCTAAACGTCGCTTTATTGATGTATCGTGACCAGCGACCACCGGGAAGCTTGATCGTCTCTGCGGAGATGAGCGGATAGCGACTGAGGATTGCATTGCCACCCTGAAAGAGGGATCGAATTCTGAAAGTAGGGAAAAATTTGAAGTGCTTGAGATCGCAGCGTTCTGAGATGAATTTCGTGTGGCTCGTCCAGTTTGTCTTGAGGGCGATGTCGTTGATCTCGGAGATGAGGGCGATGTCGATCTGCCTGTCGTCAAAAAACCTCGCGATGTGTGCAAACTGTTCGGACTCATTTGGGAAAAAATGTCTCCACCCTCTAAAAAAATACTCACGATACCCTTTCGTGACGCCAACGCCTCCTTCGATATTGTAAGCAACGACCGTAAACATGGTACATG
>JAHFJT010000024.1 GCA_023245695.1 Candidatus Peregrinibacteria bacterium
ACCTATGAAGAAAATGCCCGGATCAAGAGTGTTTTTTACTTTGAAACATCGGGAGGGATCATGACGCTGGCAGAAGATTCGGGCATCGAGATCGATGCATTTCCGAACGAACTTGGACTGAAGACGCGCCGCTGGGGCGCAGGTGAACACGCCACAGACGAAGAGTGGCTGACCTATTTTCTCGAAGAGCTCAAGAAAAAACCGAAAGAAAAACACACAGCACGTTTCCACTGTACGGCAGCCCTCACGCTGCAAAATGGCACCTCTCGAGAGACCCATGTCTTCCATGGCGAGTGTCCTGGTTTTCTGCACACAGAGCCAAAAACAGCAATACCACATGGCATTCCCCTATCGGCCTGCTTCCAGCCAGAAGGCTTCGAAAAAGTCTATGCTGCGCTCACGCCAGAAGAAAAAAACAGCATTAGCCATCGAGGCCGGGCTATCCATCAGGTCCGCGACTTTCTCAAACAGTATCTGCGAATCCCGTCGGAAGATCAAAAAAACTAGCTCAGAGATCGAACCTTCATGTAGAGCTTTGGCTGCCAACGGAAGTCAGCATCAAACGTCTGCTCCTGCGGATAGAGCAAGAATGACTCAACGCCGGTATTTTTGATATCGAAGTTCACCTGAACCATGTTGTCCTGACGATGAATATTCACCGCAGTATAGTCACGATTCTTGGCGAGATACAGGAGCGCATCCTGCGCAAACCAAACCTTCTCCTCCGGCTTGAAGTCGCTCGAAAACACGACACGATTATCCTGAAGAAGTCGATTCACGCGAGCATCAAGACTGAAGAATTTGAAGTAGGCAAAAGATCCCAGTGCGACAACCATCACGAGCACGAGGACGCCCTGAAGTCGCTGCCAAAGGCTTGAACCAAACGACCCTTCATCATCGAGCCACTCATCAGAATCGAGATCGTCAAAAGTGTTATTGGCAGGCGCGGAAGACTCAACACTGCTAACAGGACGAACCGATGCACGAGCAGACAGAGGTGATTCTTGTGGAGACATAGATGGAGATTTAGGAATAGGAGATGTAATATCGGCAAATGGGTCAGCAGGCTTCTTCTGCACCACAATAGGTTCAGTCTTCATCACAGGCTCCGGGTGAGCAGAAACAGTCTCCGGCGGACGAGTCGCTGACGAAGGTGCAGACGATACGGTCGGCTCATCAACAGACTGAGGTCGTCGCGAGAACTGCTCGCTAAAGAGCCCACGAAGAGAAGCATAAATCTCTTGATCCACGTCGAGCTCTTCATGCTGCTTTGCCTTCTTGAGAAGTGACGACACGCCTCCAAAATACGCAGCAATACGGCTCACACCCATCGGTCCTGGAGAGGCCATACTGACCACACCCTTCGCTTTTTTCAAGCTCTCATAATAAAACGTCGTGCACTCTTCCTCGCCGATACCCATCACGTAGGCACGGTCCGCTACATTCAAATCCTCAAAAAAAGTAAGCCACAAAACCTCACGCTCCTTAAAGGCGAGATGATTATAAAAATTCTCCAAAATCTGCTCGCGGCGAATAGCACGACTACCCGAATCGGTCTTGACATCATAAACATCGCGGAAGTCGTGAAGACGCTTCACCTGTTGCATCATTTCAGCGCCCTTTTGGGGCTGAGATTGAACCGCAAAAAACTCATACGCCCACTTGTAGAGATCGATAAGAATAATCTCCTGACCATGACGAATCTCATCCAGCGCATATTCATAGAGCGACTTGATGATAAAGGCAATTACCGGCTTGGTGGTCGCCCGTCGAGCACAGTATCGATAGAGATCGTCAAACGTCTCCCGGTAGAGACTCCAGAACTTTTCGCGTGCCTGATTTTCGGTGAGTGACTCGTTCATAACCTATTGGCTTCAAAAAGACTATCCGTAAGGGAGCCATTTTGACAAAAAGCCAAAAAGATTGCAAGTAGAATTTATGCGCGAGCCAAAAGCCGCTCTCGGGAAGCCTCAATAGCATCAAAAATGGCTATGACTTCAGCCGGAGACTTAGCCTGCATAATCCCATGAACATGGTCAGAGGCACCAAAAAAGCCTTTAATATACGCCGCGAGGTGCTTTCGCATCTCGTTCATACCTACACGATCACCCATAATCTCAACCGCCAGGTTGAAATGCTCTCGAATAACCGGCAGCTTTTCCCAGATATCTTTCGGTCGAACGTACGTCTCACCCCGAACCGCCGCCACAATTTCAGCAATCAACCACGGATCCCCGAGCGTCGCCCGTCCAATCATCACGCCATCAAGCGTCTTCAGTCGACCAAAAGCATCATCCACCGTCTTAATATCGCCATTTCCAATAATCGGAATTTTCAACACGCTCTTCGCCAGATAAATCGGTTCCCAATCCGCCGCGCCTGAAAAAGCCTGCTTCCGCGTTCGCCCATGAAGTGAAAGAAGTTTCGCGCCGGCATCTTGCACGCCCGTACAGAAATTCAGAAATGTTTTTTCGTCGTAACGCTCATAGCCAAGTCGCGTCTTCACCGAGACCGGAACCGAGACCGCTCGTGACAAATGGTATACAATTTCCGCAGCCAGCTGCGGATTTCTCAGAAGCGCAGAACCACACTCATTCGAGGTAATTTTACACGTAGGACATCCCATATTGATATCAATTCCGGCGACACCCATGTCCTCTAGAATCTTTCCTGCCTCTACAAAGAATGGAGCGTCTTTTCCAAAAAGCTGCATGATGAGCGGAAACTCACTCGGATCCCAATCGAGCATTCGGTACGTTCCATTACTTTTATGATGAAGGGCATCGACACTCGTAAGCTCAGAAAAACAGACAATACCATCGGTCAACTTCTTCACCGTCTGTCGGTACGCCGAGTCGGTCCAACCCGCAAGTGGAGCTAAAGCAATAATCGGTCGCGGCCAGCTATCCCAAGAAAATGGCATCATAAAAACATTAAAGCCATGCCAGTATAGATAATTTTCCAAAAATTACTAGTCTGACTTATTCCTGAGACTTCTGTCGCTTCTCAGCCCGCTGCGCCTTTTTGGCTTTAATCTTCTCGTAGGTTGCGTAGTAACTCTCGCCTGAGTCGCCCAAAAATCGAGCAGCTCCTTTTGCCCAACTTGCAACATCTGAGCGCTTCTCTGAGTCATTTCCGAGCTGTTTGAGCTTCCGAAAACCATAATGGAATACATCATCAGCGAGCGACTGGACATGCGCCAAAGCCGAACCTACGAGCCTCGAAAATGGTGATGAATGTTTCATAGAAAACCGGTTAAGCATGGCCATTATACCCCAAACATGATACGATGTCCTCTATGGAAAATAACTCAAAAATTCTCAACACCATTCTGGTAATTTTGCTAATCCTGACAGCAATCCTTATTGCGCGCGTATTCATGACCGCGAAGGCACCACGAGCTATAACAAGCAGCGGAACGAACAATAATCTATTTTGCACACAAGTAATCACCCAGGCAAAAAACAATCAAACCGGAGAAGCAAAAGAGTTCCCAACCTCATGTCTACCCACGGGGTGGACGCGCGTAACACCAGATTCCATCACGAAGTGATTTCTTTACTTTTGAAGAGGGGGCGGTAAAATATGCCGGAACACGCATACCATTCCCTTCTTTTCATGAGCAGCTCAATCAAAAAACAGAAGCTTGGCGAAGTTGCCTCAACCGCCATCTGCGGAAACGATATTATGAGCTCCGTACTCTACGTATCGGGCATTGCCATTACGGTATCAGGAATATACGCTCCATTCATTCTTCTCGCGATCGGCATTGTTCTGCTCCTCTATAGAGGTGTCTACCGCGAAGTCGTAGAGTCTCCTCCTGTAAACGGAGGAACCTACAATGCACTTCTCAATGGAACCTCAAAAAACATCGCCGCTACAGCCGGTGTCCTCACCATCCTATCCTACGTCGCCACCTGTGTCATCTCAGGGAAAACCGCGGTTGAGTATCTTGGCACGATCGTAAATATACCGGTAATTCCAGTGACCATCGGTGTACTTGCGCTCTTTGCGATGCTCGTTATCTCAGGAGTAAAAGACTCAGCCAAAGTCGCAATTGGCATCTTCTTCCTCCATCTCCTCACCCTTACAGCATTCGTCATCATCGGTGCATACTTTCTCCTCCACAATCCAAACCAATTCCAGTTTAACTTCAGCCACACCCGAGCGCTCGTCGACAACCAGTCTCTAATTGTAATCCTTATTCTTGGCTTCTCCTCATCACTTCTGGGAGTTTCCGGTTTTGAAAGCTCGGCCGATTTTGTGGAAGAGCAAGAAAAAGGTGTCTTCAAAAAGACTCTTACAAACATGCTCCTCGGCGTCGTGATCTTTAACCCGATTGTCGCATTTCTTTGTCTCGGCATCTCTGGCATTCCAGAGATCAACAACCTCTCAAACTTCCTTCTCGCAGGCGAGGCAAAGGTTATTGGTGGAACACTCTTCCAGTACATCGTCGTCATCGATGCCTTCCTTGTACTTTGCGGAGGTGTTCTGACGGGATTTATTGGTGTCTCGGGCCTTATCAACCGTATGGCACTCGACGAAGCCCTCCCGTTCTGGTTTGCTCAACGCAATACCAAGGGCTCATATCCTCGCATCGTGTTAACATTTTTTGCATTCTGCGCATCGATCTTACTCATTACAGGTGGTGACCTTAAGGCGCTCGCGGGTGTCTACGCCATCAGCTTTCTCTCAGTCATGAGCATGTTCGCACTTGGCAACCTCATCCTCAAAATCACCCGTCCTGATCTCAAGCGATTTTACACATTCCCAGCAATTTTTGTCTTCTGTGCATTTCTCACTACCTTCATCGGCCTCCTTGGAAATATCTCTATGGACGTCACAAACCTCATCCTTTTCCTCTTCTACTTCCTCCCGGTCATGATCCTCGTCCGCGCCTATATTTACCGCGACTACATCGTTTCTTTTATCTACAAACACACATCGCAAACCTCGCTTCTTCATAAAATCTTCCGAGTTGTGTTCCGCAATGTTACCCGTGGAACCTACATTCTTTTCATCCATCGTGCCGATCGCCTCTTCAATACCATGAAGTACATAAGCAATAATGAAGCTGGTCGCCACGTTATCATTCTCCACTGTAAAGACGATACGGACGAGGTCAACAAAGAGGTTTGGAAAGAGCTAAACGCACTCGTGCCTGCCCTCCCAAAGGCCGGAGTTTTCCCACATCTCCGTCTTGATCTTCATCAAGTAGAGGGTGAGTTCGGCCCAGAGATTATCCACAAAGCGTCAGTTAAATATGATGTCCCTAAAAATCGCATCTTCGTTGGCACCATTCACCACAGTCACAAATTCAACTATGACGAGCTTGGCGGCGTGAGAATTATTGTATAGGCGATCACTCCAAAAGAGCTACCCAACAACCAAAACAACCCCTCCAATCATCACCAGAAAGAGGAGGAACTTTTTCAAAATTGTCCGCCGATCCACCATCTCCCGAAACACACCCGGAAAGAATCGATGTAAAGCCACGGCATACAGCAGGACAAAAAGCGGCTGAAACCCCTCGATACTTTTCGCAAGCGTCACTGGAACGAGAGAAACAATGTACGGACTGATCGCATTCCCAGCAAACGCAAACACCTCATTCAACCCAAACAGTGGCCAAATTTTGCGTATCTGTCGAACCTGACCAATAAGATTCTGCCGAACATGGGGAATCCACAAAAAAAACAACACAATACAAAAGGATGAGAGCGATGTCGAGACCATCGTTGTACTCCAGCTCACCGTCTCGAGCACATACTTGTACACCACCGCCTCAATTGCGAGCAAAAATCCAGCGAAGAGCATATAGAAAAATGCCTTATTCAAGCGAATTTTCTCAACTCGGGTCACCGAGAGCAACATGCTCGAAATCACCAACATAAAAAATCCAATATACTGACTCGGATGCAATATCTCCCCTATAGCAAAGTATGAAAAAATCGGAACAAAGAATTTTCCGAGAGAAAAGAGTGCTGCGACAATAGAAGTATCCTCTTCCTGAAGAGCTTTGTAGTAAGGAAAAAGATAAAACACCTCAATACCTCCAATGAGAAAAAAATAAGGTATGAGGTGCACCGGTGGCAGCTCAGGGCGCTGAATCAGTACCACGATCGGCAAAAAGAGCACCGCAAAAACGCCGGTAAAAAAACCCAAACTCCACACACTCCGAACCAACCGATTCGACAAGTACGTATCGATAACATTCGACCACGCATGAAAAATCGGGTTTAATAGGGCGATAGCGATCCAGACCATACGGGAATTTTAACCCAGATAAATAGAAAAACTACACCTTCCTCCACCGCTTCAACGTAGGAGTGCCACGCGAAAAGAACCAGGCTAACAAACTCGGAAATCCCACACCCTTCATCTTGCTCTTTACCTTTTCGGTCATCTCATCCACCGTAATATTCGGTTCAGTAAAACCCCCCTGCTGGTAACAGTGACTACAATATTCGGTCGTTAAACGTCCGTCCTTTTCAGTACCACCACCCTTCTCGTCTTTACAAAGTGGCATACCACAACTCTGACAAAATGGGCCTTTGGGTCCGAACATGGGAGATATATTTAAAAAACAAATACGGATACGGGCACGGGCGGCCACAGCACCCAGGGTGCTCACGTGTTAGCTCGCCTGCGGTTATATCTGGTGGAGATGCCGGGAGTTGAACCCGGGTGCAAAAGAAGTATCGTTATACGTCTACAATCATAGTTCGCTCTGATTGTTTTGTGTGTGATAGAGAACGAACCAAAAGCCACTCACAAAAGGCTAAAAGATGTTTCTGAAGTTCGTAGCTCCCCGCGCTTCAGATAAGCTTAGAAGTATTACACTCGTTATACCCGCCCAAGCATCAGGTATAAAAAGCGTCTTCCGAAAAAGTTCAGAAGAAATTAGGCAAAAGCGAGTTCAGAAACCGAAGCTTCTTCACGAGCAAATGCGCTAAGCAAATTTGAGTTTGCATTTAGTTTGCGCCAAACGTTGATAACGGTCGGACTGGCGCGACGGCCGGATAGCAGTACAACTATACATTTCTAATGTCGAATGCCGTACATCCCCACTTGTGAAAGAACTATCGGCTCATACGAGCCAGAATCAGAGTATACCAGACTTTAAAATCCAAGTACAGTTCCCACAGAACCACTCCAATGGTTCGCATCAGGAGTTCGTATATAATTCACCCCACCAAAAATACCAAGAGTATCATTCACCTGCACACCAATAAGCCCTGTCACCTTCGCCACAGGTTCAAAATGAGCACCATGAAGATCATCAAGTACCATCTCAACACCACCGCCACCCTCAATAACCCCAAAAATACCGTCAGCAACAGACTGGGAAAGAGTTTTGTGATACGCCACCAATGCCTCCAACGCGCCCACCGTTTCACCATGAAAACTTTTTCCCAAACCAACTGCCCCACCAAGTGAAATATGGCCGCCAATTTCTCGAAAATACCCACCATGGGCCATCGCATTATGAGTATTTGCCTCCAACCCCAAAACAACATGATTATGATGCCCATCAGCTTCAGCAGCGACCGGTGCAAGATTCACAACAGCTGCAGCACCAAAGGATGTTAATAATTTTCCGAGACCCATATAGAGACATAATTAAAGGATGATATCATAACATAAAAACAGTAAAAGTCAATAGATTCAGGAATTTTATGTCCCGCGGATTATACGCAATGATATGAAATTGTGAAGGATGAAAGATTTTACTTTTTATCCTTTGGCTTTTTGGGCTTTTCGAGATTTTCAGGCTTTCCAGCTACCCCAAACATCTTTTCCGACAATTTTATTAGACAATTTTGAAGCTCCTCAACCCAATTCATTCCTAAATCAGAAATCGTAATCTGAATCTTATTCGCAAGAATCTGCCACTTCGGACTGTACTCGAGGAGATTCATAATATTCTCAGGCTTCACCTTCTTAGAAAGCTGCAGTGAAATAACCTGCTTATCCGTACCCATATGGACATTATCCGCCTTAACCTTGAGAACCCCCGCCTCCTTTGCATACATCTTCAACTCAATCACCTTGAATAAATTCGCCACCTCTTTTGGCATCTTTCCGTAATCCTCCATCACATTTTCCTTCATCTCATTAAGGTACTCAAACGTGTCAGCACCCGCCATTTTTTGATACACGCTAATTTTATCCTTCGAGGACACGATGTATGAATCTGGGATATAACACGTCAAAGGTAGTTCAACAGTAACATCCTCAGGCTCATCACCCTTCTCGGCGGACTTGCCCGAGTTCAACTCCTCCACCGCCTTATTGAGCATACGAATAAAATGACTCACGCCGACCACATTAATCACTCCATGTTGTTTTGCACCGAGAATCTCGCCCGCACCACGAATCTCAAGATCTTTCATCGCAATCTGGAACCCAGAACCTAACTCAGACGCTTCAACAATCGCTTTTAAACGACGTTTGGCATCCAACTTGAGTCTCTGCCCATGATAGAGAAAGTACGCGTACGCCTGGACCTTTCCACGACCTACACGACCTCGTAACTGATACAACTGCGCGAGACCAAACCGCTCGGCATTATTGACCAACAAAGTATTCGCATTCGGAAGATCAATACCATTTTCGATAATTGTCGAACTCACAAGCACGTCAAATTTATGATCCTTAAAATCCACGATCTTCTCTTCAAGCGCCGTACTTCCCATTTGTCCATGTGCCACACCAACTCGCGCCTCAGGAATCAGAGCTCGAAGCTTTTCCGCCATCGTATTAATCGTCTGCACTTTATTGTGCAAGAAATATACCTGACCACCTCGCTGCAACTCGCGCATAATCGCCTCTCGAATAATGGTCATAGAAAACTTTCGAACCTCGGTAATAATCGGCAAACGACCCGGTGGTGGCGTGGTAATCGTCGTCACATCACGGAGCTTATTGAGCGCAATATTGAGTGTTCGAGGGATCGGAGTGGCTGTTAATGTAAGCACATCCACACCCGCCTTGATTTTCTTCAGCGCCTCTTTTTGAGTCACACCAAATCGCTGTTCCTCGTCCACAATAATAAGCCCAAGATCTTTAAATTTCACATCCTCCTGAAGGAGCCGATGAGTTCCAATCACAATATCTACTTCACCTTTTACAAGCCGTTCAAGAACCCGCTTCTGCTCTTTTACATCCACAAAACGACTCATCATCGCAATGCGCACATCAAACTGATCCATACGCTTCGTGAATGTCCGGAAATGCTGATCGGTCAAAATCGTAATCGGTGAAATAAAGGCGACTTGCTTCCCTGCTCGAACCGCCTTGAATGCCGCTCGAACCGCCACCTCAGTCTTCCCAAAACCAACATCTCCACACACAAGTCGATCCATCGGAGCAGCCTTTTCCATATCCGCCTTTACATCGACAATAGCTTTTATCTGACCAGGGGTTTCCTCATATGGAAACGTCTCCGCAAGGAGTCTCTCCGCTTGATCATCACCTGGAAACGCAAAACCTTTTGCCTGTTTTCGCTCGGCATACAACTTCAACAACTCCTGTGCAATTAATTCAGTTTCCTTTTTCACCTTACTCGTCATCGAACTCCACTCTGTCGAACCAAGTCTCGTTAACTTCGGCATCGAATCCTCTGCACCAATATATTTTCCTACTTTATCCGCCTGATCAATTGGTACAAAAAGCTTATCATTTTCCGCATACCCAAGTTTCAAATACTCACGAGTAATATTATCAATAGTGCGTTGCTCTAAGCCAAGAAAAACCGCAATACCATGATCCGCATGCACGACATAATCCCCAATCTTCAAGCCAGACATGAGGTCAGAAAAAACACGCTGATTATTACTCGCTTTTTTCTTATCGTCACGCAAAATAGAAATCTCTTTATCGGTCACCACTGCCAATTTAATTTCAGGATTTTGGAACGAGTACGGAAATAAACCATCCTTATCCTCCTCAAGAAGATAAATTTTTCCACTATCCGGCATAACATCATCAAAGACATCCGAGAATGGAATTTTATAATCATTAAAAATCTCCATAAGTTGTTTTTTACTCTTTGTAAAAATCAACACCATCCAATTATCCGCACGCTTACTGACGAGATCGTTTGTAAAATCATAGAGATCCACATACCGCAAAAAGGTTAGATAATGGAGATGTTCATGCGCATCACCATCTTCATTAAATAACGTAAATGTGATCGATTTTGCCTTCTTATATACCTCAGAAACCACCTTATTCCAACCTTCATACATATCATCCGTAATATCCAACTCATCCTCAATAAAGAGTGAATCTTTATCAATAAAATCCACCAAACGGCCACTCATATCACTATATGTAATTGAAAAAACATCAACCCAATCCGTCTCTTGCACTACCTCCTTCGAAACCGGATCAAGAAAAACCACATTC